>NZ_CALEMX010000572.1 GCF_937910335.1 uncultured Gimesia sp.
TGCCGAATAAGATATTTCTGGCTGTAGCAACATTTCCAATCGAACGAATGCTACCTCTGGATAATCAATCTGAAATAAAAGATTTAAAGTATTTATGGCTCACAGGACGTCAGAATTCGCCACTCTTTCAAGAAAAAATGAGAGAATACCAGATTCGCTCTCCTTTTAGGGAGCTCTATGAAACGGAACGGCTTTTATTAATATTTCATCCGAAGATGAACCCCATACTTAAAGGTTACCTTAAACAACATTATGGTGTGGATGTAACACTTCAAAGCGTCATGGAGGGTGGCTATTTTCACATTTATAAAGTCAGCAAAGAACAAGAAGAACCGGTTGAAGCAAAACGCCCCTATTAATTTGGTATCGCTCGCATTTTAATTATAAGTCAGGGGTGGTGTATCAAATCTCTCTGGGTCGCCTGAGAATCAACGTGTTAAGCGATGATGTCTTGTACGACGCGTGTTGGGAATTGGTGTGTGAGGCGTTCGCCTAGACCGTTTCGCTCGTAGACCAGTTTCTCGTGATTCATACCCAGCAGATGCAAAATGGTGGCATGCCAGTCCTGAATGCTGACGCGATTTTCTACTGAGGCATAACCGACTTCATCGGTGTTTCCATAGACGAGACCTTGCTTCACTCCTCCGCCGGCCATCCAGGCCGAGAAACCATAGGGGCCATGATCGCGGCCTGCGACCTGCATTTTTGAATCCGAGGCAATTTGTGCGGTCGGCAAGCGGCCGAACTCTCCCCCCCAGAGTACGAGCGTTGAATCTAATAATCCGCGCTGCCTGAGGTCTTTCAAGAGACCGGCGATGGGGAGATCTGTCTGCTGGCAAGCTGTCGTGAGAGAGCCTTTGATGTTGCGATGGTTATCCCAAATCTGCCCGCGTGTATAAAGTTGTACGAAGCGGACTCCTTGCTCTACCAGCCTGCGGGCCAGTAAACAGCGTCTGCCAAAACTGTCTGTCTCTTTTTCATCAATGCCGTACATGGAAAGAGTTTGCTCAGTCTCTTGTGAGATATCCAGCGTTTGTGTTGCTTCAAGCTGCATGTTGGCAGCCATCTCATAATTGCGAATTCGCGCTTCAAGATCCTGCTGGCCGGGGCGTTGCTTTTGATGCAGGCGATCCAATTGTTTGAGTAACTGCTGTTTGGTCAAAGTGACCTGTTCCGATTCGGAATAATCGGGGGCCAGATTCAGCAAAGGCGAACCCGTGGCCCGCATCCGCGTTCCCTGATACAGGGGTGAAAGATAACCTGACATCCAGTTATCGACATTATTTACGGGCAGACGGTTACTGGGGTCGGCCAATACCACATACGCGGGCAGATTTTGATTTTCATTTCCCAGCCCGTAGGTGATCCATGAACCGAACACCGGATGTCCGGGAAAGGTTTGCCCCGATTGCATTTTGTAAATGGCTGGTTCATGATTGGGATGTACGTTATACATTGACCGGATAATGGTTAACTGATCGACTTCCTCGGCGATATGCGGCATCGCATCGGAAACCCAGGCGCCCGATTTCCCGTGCCGTTTGAACTGGAAAGGACTCTGCATTAATTTTCCGGTACGGTCATTTTCGAACACCGCATTCTGGGTCAGTTCCCGCGGTGCTGTTTTTCCATGAAATTTTTTGAGAGCCGGCTTGGGATCAAACAAGTCAACCTGACTGGGACCGCCCTGCATGCAAAGATGAATCACTGCTTTTGCACGCGGCGGAAAATGGGGGCGTTTGGGTGTCAGGTCTTCGGGAATGCGTGCCGCATGATGCTGTTTCTCTGCGGCGATTAAACTTTGCTGACTCATTAACGAAGTCAAAGCCACGCCGTACAGTCCATCTGTCATACGGTCGAAAAAGTTTCGACGCGAAATCGCGGACTGGACTAATTTTATTTGCGGCTTTGGTTGTGGAAGTGCTGACATGGACTTTCAATCGATATAAAGAAATTCAGCTGAGTTCAACAATACATGACAATAATCGGATAAACCATCATGGGGTGACTTACTGATCTGCTTCTGCGTGCTGGGTTGACCGGGCTTACTGGCAAGCAGTGGCGATGTTGACTGATTTTGATTTAACCGCTGTAGCGATGCCAGCGCGATTTCTTTTTCTGCGGGTAAGGGATCACGTTGAAACGCAATTTGATATGCGGCAACGATCTGTTTTTGGAGATCATTACCTGCACGGGCTCGAACCTGTTGCGCAAACTGGTTGGCGAGTTGATATACCAGCTGGTTATTCACCAGAAGTAACGGCTGTGAAACAACGGTCGAATTTTTTCGCGTTGTGCAGTTCGGATTCATTTGAGGCAGATCAAATACTTCTAGAAACGTTGGCATTTCTTTACGGCGATGACGCACATACACACTGCGCCGCCAACCCTTGTCTGTTCGCTTTGAAGTCACCAGGCCATCGGGCCTTACATTGACATCAACGGGTTTTCCAAAGGGGGTCTCATCAAGTTCACCGGCTGTGAATATGAGCGAATCGCGGAGTTCTTCTGCTTCCAGCCGGCGTAACGGCATGCGGGAAATCAGCTGATTTCCAGGGTCCATTTTTTGATGTAGCCCTGTGATCGAAGAAGATTGTCGATACGCCTGTGATGTCATGATGAGCCGGTGTAATTTCTTGAATTGCCAACCTTGTTTCACAAAATCGACAGCCAACCAGTCGAGCAGTTCGGGATGACTGGGAGGCGTTCCCAGGGCACCGAAATTATCCAAGCTTTTCACAATTCCGTTTCCGAAATGTTTATGCCAGATGCGATTCACAATCACCCGCGATGTCAGCGGATGATCGGGCTGTGTCAACCAACGGGCGAATGCGAGCCGACGGCCTGTTTTTGAATTTGTCTGTTGTACCGGTTTAATATGATACGGAGAGATTCCATCTGCGATAGCAGACGGCGTTCCCGGTTGCACGAGGCGCGTGGGTTGTGTTTCATCACCACGACGATAAATGTAAGTGGGTGAAGGTCGCCCACGGTCCCATAACGCTCTGATCAGCGTGGGAGATTTGAGTGACGCGGTTAATTTTTTCAGTTGCTTGTCGAGCGATTTCTTTTCTTTTTTGGGTAGATCTTTGTTTTTCAGTTTGGTTTTCACTTCTGCAATCTGTTTTTCGATGGGCGCGTTGTGCCGTTCGAGTTCCTGCTGTTCCTGTTCTGGAATCAGTGTCAGAAATCTGCTGCGGGCTCTTTTCCATTGATTGCTGAATGGTTGCGGTGTCATCCAGTCGTATTCATCATAGGCACCCTTGAAGATAGCCATCGCACGATAATAGTCGCGTTGCGGTATCGGGTCATATTTGTGGCTGTGACAGCGGGCACAGTTGATGGTTAATCCGAGAACACCCCGATACAGGACATCGAGTTCATCCGAGATGACTTCCATGCGATCCGATACGCGATTGACGGGATTTGCGGAAGTTCCATCCGGGGCCATCCGCAGAAAGCCGGTTGCCACCAGTTTCTCGATCACTTCCGGAATCGCATTTTTGGGATTGGTATAATCAACCAGTTCGTCACCTGCTAATTGTTCGGTGAGAAAGACGTCATAGGGTTTATCCTCGCCGAACGATTGAATTACGTAATCGCGATAGCGGTAGGCATACTTACGAATCAGGTCGGCACTGCGTTTTCCTTCGGAATCGGCATAGCCGGCCAAATCCAGCCAGAAGCGTCCCCATTTTTCGGCGTATCGCGGGGATTCCAGGAGGCGATCAATCAACGTTTCATAAGCGTCTTCGCTATCGTCGTTCAGAAACGCGTGGACTTCCTCGGGCGTCGGGGGTAAACCAGTCAACGCGAACGTGGCGCGGCGGATGAGCGTGCGTCTGTCTGCCTCCGGGGCATAAGACAATTTTTGTGTTTCTAATTTTCGCAGGAGAAAGGCATCGATCGAATTTTTCACCAACTCCGTCTGCGCAACTTTAGGAGGCGTGGTTTGCTGCGGCGGTTGAAAGGACCAGAACTGACGATCGGATTTTGAAACGAGTGGATCCTGATCGTTGCTGAAGTTTTTCGGCTCCACTTTTTCAACTGGTAGTCCCTGGCGAATCCATTTTTTGAGTGTCGCCAGTTCTTCAGTCGTCGTCGGTTCAATTCCCGCGCGACTGATTTCGGCTTTGGGCGGACAGGTTTTTTCAACGATATACTTTATCAGCAAACTTTCATCCGGTTTGCCCGCCATGATGCTTGTGCCTGTTTTGCCGCCGATGAGCATGCTCGCTTTCGTGCGGACATCGAGACCGCCTTCCTGATATTCGGGTCCGTGACACATTACACAACGGCGGTATAGAATCGGTTGGATATCATGCTGCGAGAGCGCGTTGGTTGCAATCACTTGCGGGCTCTGCTTAAATTTCAAACCGGTAAGAATCCAGCGACGCACCTTTTCCAGTTCCTGTTGTGATAAAGGCTTGGAACCTTCGGGCGGCATCTGGCCATCATGGAGGTATTCAAACAGCAGGCTTTCATCGGGTTTTCCAGCGACCAGTCCCGGTCCTGATTCGCCTCCTTTGAGCAGATTTGCGGTTGTCGTCAGATCGAATTCCGCTTTCCGTTTTTTCTTGCTGTGACACTTGACACAATGCGTTTGGAAAATCGGTTGAATGTCGTCTTCATAGACGATACTTGATGGCTGAGACGATTTCGCGGGCGTTTCTGCAGAGGAAACAAGCAGAGGTCTGCCGAGTAAGACCATCAGACAGTTGAGCAGCAGGCAAAAGATTCTACGCCGGGAAACGACCATTGCTGAATGTTTCTCGTCATTGAGGAAGGAAGATTGAGGGATGTCAATCAGGCTTGGAGATTTGGACGTCACCGAAAACAGTCCAAATGTCGGAACTACATCTATTATAACAAGATACGGATCATCAATGTCAAGTGCGTGGTTCTTTTCTGGATTTAAACGCAATGAGATTGAGAAACTCTGCATTGGCCTTTGATTACAGAATTCGTCGATCAGGCAAACTGCCAGGCAACCTGCGAGTTCTGAAGAGTCTCTGATTAGAGATCGATTTGATATTCAGTCTGAATGCTGCCTATTGAAGAATCTTTGCAAAACCATCTTAAGCTCACATTTTTGTTGACTCTCAAAATGGGAAGATTTAGGATTGAAGCTTGTTGGATGGGGAGGACTCCCGGTATTTCGTGTGACTTTAATTTCAGGAACCAGTTTGATGATCAGATCACAAATCAGGCAGATGGGCGTTGGTGTTATGGCACTGATGCTGCTGCTGACAGGAGGCATGGCGGTCGACGCCGGTGTAACGAAAGATGGCGCGAGTAAATATCTCAAAAATGTACAAAAGGGAAATCCCAATCTGAAATCGGTTGGAAAAATTACCTTTGGACCCGGCGGATTGCTGGTGGTGGCGGACCCTGCGAAAGCGACGATTACAGTTATTGATACTCACGATCTTGGGCCGATGAAGAAGCTCACAAAGAAAATCTCCAAAATTGATGTCGCCGTGGCTGCCAGTATGGGTGTGAAACCCGACGACATCAAAATTGAGGATATGGCGGTCAACTCTCAAAGTGGCAAGGTTTATCTTTCCGTAATTCGCAAAACAGACAATCAGCCAGCGATTCTGATGATTGATGCCATGGGCAAGGTGAAAAACTTCGATCTGTCTGAAGTTGATTATATTCAGGTGGCTCTGCCCGGCGGTAAAAATTCGAAAATCCGTAACATTACCGGTGTCGCGTTGGCCAGTGATCGATTGTTGGCGGCTGCTCAATCGAATGAAGAATTCGCCAACAAGATTTATTCGATTCCACTTCCTTTGACGCATGGAACATCGGCTGATATTTACAGTGCTGAAACTTACCATGTGGCTCATCGTCGATGGGAAACGAAAGCGCCCATTCAATCCTTCGTACCTTATTCCAATAAAGGCAAGAATTACATTGTTGGTGCCTTCGCCTGTACCCCGATCGCCAAGTTTCCATTGGATGAATTACAGTCGGGTAGCAAAGTCAAAGGGACCAGCATCGTGGAACTCGGTTCCGGGAATCGTCCGTTGGACATGTTGACCTATGAAAGTGATGGCAAGGAATGGCTGCTGACCAATACATTCCGGTTCCACTGGAAAAAGAGTATGTATGGGCCGAGCAAGTGGTGGGGTGTGCGTGTGAATATGGATTACCTCGATGCTGAAAACACTAACGAAGAAGCTGCCCGACGCAATGTGAAGCAGAAAGAAGGGCCGGATGGAATCGAAATTGTCGATCAGCTTTCCGGTGCGGTTCACATTGATAAACTGCAAAAGAAAGAAATCGTCGTGCTGCGTGATAACGAAGGTCATCTCGATCTGGAAATTGCGAAACTTCCTTAATGGTTGTTGAGAGTAAAACACAGGTTCTTTTCTGTTCTGCTTTAGGAATGGGAAAGAGCCTGTTGTGTACTCGAATGTTGAATTGAATCTCAACGGCGGCCAGGTAGTGTTTCTTATTTCCAATAGTTCTTTGCAACCTGAGAAGAACCGTGGCTAACGCCATTCGGCTAATGATCAAAAACAAGATTAGCCACAAGGCATTAGCCGCGGTTAATACCGATCTCGTTAAAGGTGACTTTCCTGAGAATGATCCTCAAAACGATTCTATAAAAACCACCTAGCGCCGTACCGTTCATAAGTAGTGGAGTCTCATGGTGAAATTGTTCTCATATTTTCTGCGTAGGCCTGTCTGGTATGCGTTGCTGTTATTGTTCGGAGCGCAGGTTTATGCCGAACGGATTCTGGCAGCTGGTGCGCCGGATGAAACGTTATTTGAACTGTCGATTGAAGCAAACGAAAACGATCCAAGGTTGTGCCTGTTCGTGGTGACTGCAAAGGATGAGCAATTCTGGACGGCACTCAAAAAAGCAGACGAAGAACAGTTTCAAAGTGTACTTTCGCTGAAACGAAAGTCACAGACCGACAGTAAACTGCCTGCGATTCTGGGTCGTTATCGCGTGAATGAAGATCGTCTGGAATTCAAACCTGCGTTTCCTTTAGTCCGGAATTCGCGCTATCGTGCGGTCTTTGATCCACGATTATTGACGTTACCTGTCAACATCAAGGCCACGTCGTTAGATGCGGCGTATTCCATTCCGTTGCCGAATGCCAAGCCGCCGCGCGTGCTGGCAATTTATCCTTCGGGCAGAAAGTTGCCTGCCAATCATTTGAAATTCTATATTCAATTTTCGGAACCGATGCAGCAAGGGGACATTTTCCGGTACTTTTCGCTGTTCAATAAAACGCAGAACAGACCGGTGCCCCGCCCGTTTCGGCATACCGAACTGTGGTCTCCCGATGGCAAACAGTTGACGCTCTGGTTTCATCCCGGCAGACAGAAAGTGGGTGTCAATTTAAATGTCGAACTGGGTGCCATTTTGAATCGAGGCGACGAATATGAATTACGAATCAGCCAGAAGTGGGCCGGGTTATCGGGGCTCGCTTTAGGCGTTCCCTTCAAAAAAACATTCTCGGCTATCGCTATGGACGAACGACAGCCGGTGATTGAGAAATGGAAGCTCTCAACCCCGCAAGCGGGAACGCTCAAACCTCTAATCTGTCAACTGGGCGCGCCTTTGGACTACGCCTTGCTGCACAGTCAATTGACTGTGCAGACGGAAGCGGGTGAAAAACTCTCAGGAACGATCAGGTTGAACCAGCATGAATCGATCTGGCGTTTCATACCGGATGAAGCGTGGCAACCGGGCCGCTATCGTCTGGTAGTGGGTACGGTTCTAGAAGATCTGGCAGGCAACAGCATTGCGCGTCCGTTTGCCATTGATCTGACGAAAGAAAAAAATGCTTCTTCGATCAAGGGCGAATTTGTCTCGCGAGAATTTCTGATCTCGAAATGAGATCGTAAGCAAAGACTCCGGCGGTTTGAACGCACCGGGTCTGCAATTGCTGGCGAATTGAATCTATCAACGCCCGGTGATTAACCAAGTTCGGCGATGGGGCCGGAAGGTCCTTCAACCAGTGGCGTGGGTCTTCCGCCCGGTTTGATCCAGTGTCCGTAGGGATCGATGCCGAGTTTCTTGAAGACGGTGGCTCCGAGGTCTCCTGGTCCTACACGTCGTTCTGCGATTTCACCGCCGCGTCGATCTGTCGCACCGATGACCTGACCGCCGGGAACGCCTGCCCCTGCTGCCAACATCGACATGACCGGGGTCCAGTGGCCGCGACCATTGGTTTTGGTCAGAACAGGACCGCGACCAAATTCGCCAAGTACCAGCACCAGAGTGGAATCGAGCAGACCTCGTTCTTCCAAATCGCCGACCAGGGTTGTAATGCCATGATCGAAGACTGGTAACATCGGCTTGAGACCTTTTTCAATGCCGCCCCATTTGACTTCGTCGCCATGGTGATCCCAGTGCCCCCAGGCATCACTCATCGTAATGAATGTCACACCGGCTTCAACAAGTCGGCGGGCCAGCAATGATTTTTGTCCGAATGAATGTTTGCCATATTTTTCGCGAGTCTGTGCAGATTCCCGGTTCACGTCGAAGGCTTTCGCGACCTTACCCGAGAGAACCATGTCGTACGCTTCCTGCACATAACGATCTTGCAACTGGAGATCGGATGACAGGTCTGCATGTTTTCTGAGTTGGTCAAACTGACGGCGTAAGTCGTTGCGGTCATTTAAACGGGAAGCTTGAACGCCAGCGGGCATGCCAAACTTGCCTGCCGATTTCATACCATCGAGTGGTTCATAGCGATGCCCTAGATGACCGGCTCCATAAATATCAGCGACCATGCTATCAGCGAGTGCGACAAAACCTGGCATACCGGGAACATTCGGTCCGCGGAATTTGGCAGCCACTGAACCCATTGAGGGATAGCCGCCGCCATCGCGGTTGTCATTCGTGCGACGTGATTTGGGATTCGCGGCCTGGAATGTAGTTGGTGTGTGATTACTGGAAGAGGCATCCATGGAACGAATGATGGCAAACTTATCCATCATGGCGGCCTGCTTGGGTAAATGTTCGCAGATCTCAATTCCATTTACGGAAGTCGAGATGGGATTAAAGGGGCCCCGAATTTCTCTGGGTGCCTGCGGTTTTAAATCCCAGGTATCTAGCTGACTGGGTCCGCCCGAAAGCCAGATCATGATGACAGATTTTGCCTGGACGCGCTGATTTGTCTGTGCCTGAGGCGCTGCAGACGCTTGCTGTTTGAGTAATTCTGGAACGGTCAGTCCTGCTAATCCCGCCATTCCCATTTGGAGAAACCAGCGACGGCTGCCAACCTGAATCAGATCGGAACCGGGAGCGAATGCAGAAAAGGGACTGCCACTCTGGTGATGTCTTCCGTGTGGATTGTCTGGAAAATTAACTGGTAGGGACATCCAAATTCTCCCATTTCAAATCAGTGATTTGATTATTACTTAGGGTTAGATAAAAAACAGCTTTTCGATAAGGAAAGCCACTTTTTACTCTGTTTCTTGTGTGGTGAGCAGCTCAGGCAGGATCTTTTAGTAGTATGTATTAGCATACACAATTATGATCGGAAAGAACAACGCGAACTTCTCACTAAATGTTTGAAAAAAACAGATTCATATACATTAAGCCACCACCCAGGCCATATAAGAGTGAAAATCGGCAGTAAAACCTTATGTCAGCTTGAGGAGTTTGATCGCATTTTCGCGGTAGATTTTGGTCCGGACTTCCGCGGGTAATTCCAATTTCCGGAAGAGTTCGAACTGCGGGACCTGCTGTCCGGGTGCCAGATAATCGGTGCCGAACAGAATTCGATCCTGACGACGAACTAGAAATTCCTGGCCGAATTCCAGATCACGGGAAATCGAATTAGCACCGGAGCCTGCAGAGAGATCGCCGTAGATGTTCGGATAACGGCCCATTAAGTCATCGATGGCGCCTCCTGGTTTGACTTTGGATTTGGGATAGCCGCCCAGTTCTTTCGGCGTGAGTCCACCGGAGATCGAAGCCCACCAACCGGGGCCATGACCGATAAAGTTGAGTTCGGGAAATGTTTTGAGTGCATTTTCCAGCCGCTTGAGGCCGGGCACATCTTTGCCACGAATGTTATCGATGTGAAACAACAGGGGAATGCCGACTTCCTGACACGCTTCATAAACGCGCATCATCAGCGGATCATCGAAATTGAGGCCGACCTTGTGTTCGCCGAAGCCTTTGGCGCCCTGATCTACCCAACGCTGAAGCATACTGACTAAAGATTTAATACTACCGGCGTGGGTCGTGCGTGGATCAACCGAACAAAAGGGAATTAAGCGATCCGGGTATGCTTTGGCAGCAGCGAGTGCTGACTCTGTTGTTTGGAGATACATGGTGGATTCGGGTGATGTCAGAGGCAGGACGACTGATTTTTCGACCTGGAACTCATCCATCCACTTTAACAGGCCCTCGACGGAGAGATTTTTCTTGGGATCGGTATAGGTGCCGATATGGGTGTGGACATCAATGAAGCCTGTGCCTGCTTCAATTTTGGGCTCTGCTGCTAACGTTTCTTTTGTTGCCCATTGACCGGTAACACAGCCAGCTCCGGCGAGTACCAGTGATTTCGAAAATTCTCTGCGTGATAAAGTTCGGCGGGATAAATTCATGTTGAACTCCAATATTTATTATGGCTGACAATCCAGTCTGGTTGCTTCATTCCATTCAAAACAACAGGCGTGGAATTTACAAGGATCGAACCTCTTTTATTTGGGCACGCGTCTTCGGTTCTCGAAATGAATCTGTTTAACGCCCGTGGGTTTCTGGTTGGCGTGTTTAATTCTGGCGTGTAGTATCTGGGATAATTCATCGCGTAGCTGTTTTATGTCTGGATCATTGGCAAGATTTTTCATTTCGGCGGGATCGGTGTTGTGGTCATACAGCTCCGCTCCCTCTTTGCCCTGCTCACCCCATTCTGTATAGCGGTAGCTGGGTGTGCGAATACTGTAGCCGTTCGCGTATTGAGTCAACGCGGTTTTGCGGGGGGAGACTGTTACATCTTTGAGTGTCGGTACTTGACTGACGCCTGAAATGGAAGGGGG
>NZ_CALEMX010000573.1 GCF_937910335.1 uncultured Gimesia sp.
AATATGAATTTCATTTATCAGACAGTCAAAAAAATCATAGCAATTTTTGGATTCACAACATTTGTTATTACTTTAACTATTATTCTGATTTTTAACATGTCATTTCTTAGAGATGATCCATACATTATTGGATTTTTTTCATCAATGTTTTTAGTACCTGGATGGATTTTGTATATTATTTTTGAACAATATCCTAAACGTTTTATTAATAAATATTCTGCATTTATCTGCTATTCATTTTTTCCACTATTGTTCTTTTCTATTATTGTTATCTATGGAGGGCAAGGTTCAGGTTATGGATTCATTTTTGGAATTTACTTTTTGGTCTCAACCGTATTGTCTCTTCCTTTACTGAAACAACTAGAAAAACAGTACATATTTTGTGTATTTGTAGCATTGGGATTTACATGTCTTTTTGGTTTTTTATCATCGGTGATACGATATTAATTTCGACTAAGAGTACACAATAAGTGTATTCTGTTGATAATAGACAGGAATCCTGATAGATTTAGATCGAGTCAGATTCTGTCTATCAATAGTTCGCATTGATTCAGCGGCGGATGGCTCCAAGCATCTAAAATCTCAGCCGATCAGATTGTCATAGATTAGTGGAGAAAACGTCGATGACTGCACCCAAAAAAGGCTCGCGCAGGATTATCGTTGACGAAGCCACTTACGTATGGAGGGTCCCTCGGCGTCCAAGCAGCGGGTCCTTCGACGGAAATTCGGGGTACACCGTAACAGTCCAATTGGCAGATCGCAGTGGGTCTACGTTGGCGATAGTCGTGGCACAAAAACACCCGACGCTTGCCCAGTTATGGGGTGAACCAGCAAATCCCATTTTGCCATCGCATGTCGCTGCGGCAATTCGTCGCGCGATCTCTCGTGGTTGGGAACCAAGCGATCGCAACTCTCTGTTCGCAGAAAGTTTGGATTTCTCTGATAAGTCTATAGTACCCGAAGACAACACCGAGACCCGCTGACGCAATGCGAGTTCTGAGCTTTGATGTCGTGTATCAGATACAGCAAAAGATGAGAATACGATCAAGAAGACGCAGACGAGTTGGCGTCGGCGGTTTCTCACACGGTACATCAATCGCGCCAATCGTCTGATCTTTGTTGTTATGCTCGTCCGGTCGACAACACCGAATGTAATTAGCGTCAACTCCAACACGCAGATGTTGGACAAACTACAGCGTCGAAGCAGAGTCTCCAACTCGCGTCGGTGTTAAAGACCGAAGTAGAAAGTTGACGAGCCGCCGTCCCAGAAACTCGTTGGGAGCCTGATTTGAATTCTCGGACGTGCCTTAATATCGGCCGTTTTATGAAACAACGTATACAGTGATGTCCTCACCAGACCTGATTACTCTCACACTTTGTTCATTGTGATATTAATGGCGGTCAGGCTTCTGAAACTCATTGCCGTTGTGTTCCTGATGAGCAGTAAAACAACAACGAGCTCACAAGTTATAATCTTACTCTTCGTACCATTTCCATTGTTCATTGAAATAACCGGCTCGGAGCACGTTCTCTTTGAGTGGTTTTGATTCTGAATGTGACGGGTCGAGTTGCAGCACCGCCCAGTCGCCCCAACGAGGGAAGAGCAGGTAATTGAGCTTTGCCAAGTCCGCTTCTCGAAAAGTGTGGCCGCTGTTGAGAACCACGTATCGACCATTCGCACCAGAGAGCGGGTTCGGCACGATCAATGCCGGAACGTGATTTCCCGCGGGGTAATCTCGCTTGCCAAACTGGAGCATTTTCTTTGACCATTTCAGAGGAAGATGGGGCAAGACTTTCGCGATATAACTGTTACTTCCTGGATCGCCGAAGAGGATCAGGTTTCGGGTTCGCAAATCTTCTTCCGTCACATCAATGTCGTCTTTGATGGGGAGTTCGCCGCGAAAGTAGTGATGCCACTCGTCGGCGAATCGCTTCAAGCTGGCTGTGGCATAAGCATTCACGTCAGTGTTCCATGGTTTCCCCGTACCGCGTACACAAAGAAAGGGTGACGAAAACGCATCGTCAATCGGCCCCTGCAGGCCGGGGCGTTTGCCTGTACTCGGCGTATTGTCGGCAATCGACCAGGTGTTGCCTCGACGTTCGACCACAATTTTCTTCGATTGAGCGGTGATTGCCGGCAACAGTGAAATTTCCGTGGTGCCGATTCGTAATGTCTTCGGTGTTTTCGGCAGATGTGCTGTCTGGATCGCAAAGCGTGTGATGTTTTGCGGTTCAGTGATTTCGATCCGATCATCGTGTAATTGCGCAGAAATAATGGCCTTCGCGTAGTGTTTCTCTAAACCAAGAATTTCCAGCCAATGGCAGCGATTGTATTTCAGAGTCCAGGTGACGAAACGCAGTTGTTGAGGTTGCCTGTTAAGCCCCGTTGCGACGTGTAAACCAATTCGCCGCATCTGCTCGGCGTGAGTGACCGGATCAATAACATGACCCGTACCCGGCGAGATGAGGTTGACCATCGAGAGACCTTCCTGCTGCATGGCTTTTCCCATCAGCACATGTGCCTGGAAAAAGACATCTTTTTCGCCGATGCAGGCGATGGCCGGAACGACTCCAGCGTTGGCGGCGTAGTCGATGGAATCGAGCATATGCAGCCCCAGTTCCTGATGCGGTGGCAGCGGCCCCACTTTTACGAAGTTCTTCAGCGGCGTTTTAGAAAAATGATGCGTATCGACGTAGCCGCAGTACGGACCGAGCGCCACAAAACGGTCTGGGTGTTTTAAACCAAGGTGCCATGTGCCGGAAGCACCCATCGACATGCCACGCAGGACAATCCGGCGACGATCGATGTTATAGCGACGACAGACATCCTCAATAGCCTCGAACACATCTGTCTCTCCGGCCCAGCGGTAACAGTTCTCCACACGGCCCAGCGGATGCAGCTCGATGTAGGGTTTATCAGGAACGGAGGACTGTTTCTCGTCGCCTTTATCGAACCGAGCGATGAACCGTAATTCACTGAGGCCGACGGGACGACTGCTACCGTGTAACACCACGTCGAGCCGAACAGGCTGTGAGGGATCGTAGTTTTCAGGCACAATGATGCCATAGGGCTGCACCGAATTGTCCACCACAGAAACGTAGCCTAACGCCAGCTTACCCTTACGCGTACGCCATGGTTTTTTGTTGGTATTGAGAGCTTCGATGCGCTGTTTCCCGCGTTCCATTGCCTTTTTCATTAAAGTGACATCTCGCGGCGAAAACTTTTGGTCGTACTGCAGCGCCCATTTCAAACCCTTAGCGAAAATAGAGGCATCCGCAATCTCGCTCGGCGATTGATCACGTATTGTCTCCAGCGATTCTTGCAGCGTCCGCAATCCCTGATCGAAGGTCTGGCGTTGTTCGGTCGTCAGTGGCTGAGGGTTCTGGCCGAGACTCAGCGCACCCGGACACGTGCAAAATAAAAGTGTCAGAAGAATACTCAAAAAACGGCATTGCCGCGCCATAACAGTCTCCGATCATTTGCGAAATATGTTTCCACATTCAGATGTTGAACCTGGCCGGTGATTCAACTGAAATTACTTTTTGCGTTTCAGCTTTTGGAACCGTCGTCCGCCGATTTCAGCGATGTAAAGATTACCGTCGGAATCGGCTGCCAGCATGTGCGGTAAATTGAATTCACCCGGCCCGGCACCTTTACGTCCCCATGAATTGATGACTTTGCCCGAAGAATTGAGTTGTAAAACCTTGTTCGCACGACCGTCCGCCACGAAGAGTGTTCCCTTTGCATCGAATTCCATTCCATAGGGTGCGAAGCCGGGCCAGACTTCTAACAATTTTCCTTCCGTGTCGAAAATCTGCACGCAGTCATTCTCCCGGTCGCCTACAAGCACACGCCCTTTGGCATCAATGACAATCGAATGCGGCAGATCAAATTCGCCCCGCCCTTTTCCCGGCTGCCCCCATTTGTTTAAAAATCTACCGTTGGCTGCAAACTTCATCACTCGACTGTTGCCGTATCCATCCGCAACGTAAATTTCTCCCTGAGGTCCAAAGGCAACATCGGTCGGCTGATTGAATTGGTCATTGTCGGTACCAGGCTTACCCGATTGTCCCAGGGCAAGCAGCAATTTACCCTGTGGACTAAATTTGAATACCATGTGATTGCCGATGTCGGTGACCCAGATATGATCCAGACGATCGACTCGCAGGCCGTGTGCTTTGCCGATTAAATTGTCACCCCACGAGCGGATGAACTTACCGTTACGGTCAAAACAGAGAATCGGTTGCTTGCCCCGATGGAACAGATACATCTGGCCTTTGCTGTCAAAATCAACGGCTGAACATGGGCCGAGGACCAGACCTTCCGGTAGTTTGATTAAATTCTCGGCAGGTTCAAAGTCGATGGCGTCACCTGCATGGGAAACCTCAGCCGCAAGCAGCAAACTTGTGATCGTGATTACAACTACCAGATGAGTACGGTGCAGATTCATATGCTTCTTTCCTGTGGGAATACTCGCAAAACGTTGTGACTGGGCGATCTCGGGGCTGCTGTCTCTGAACAGGCTTGTTTACACTATACCTCTCGCTATTTAGATATCATGCTTTCGTAATTTCTGAGAGTTCTCCGCTGCTGTCACCAAATGATTCACGATCGATCCCATAACAGTGTGCAAGGCTTAAGAGTAAATTATTCATGGGCAGCTCCGTTTTGTATTTAAGATATTGTCCATGTTTGAGGCCTAAATTTTTACCACCGGCAAGAATTAAAGGATAATTTTTGTGGACATGAGTCAAACTGGTACCCGACCCGAAAAGGTTGATCGTATTATCGAATAGAGATCCATCTTCATCAGGAGTATTTTTTAATTTCACAAGAAATTTCTGAAACTGCTGTACCAGGAAGCGATCATACTTGGCCCACCTTTCATATCCCCCTTCCGACCTTGTTCCGTGGCTCAAATTGTGATGGGTAGGCAGACCGAGTAAACTTGGAAACGAATCCCCGATGCACGTTCCCTCACAGGCGATCTGATAAGTGATGACCCGTGTAGAATCTGTTTTGAGAGCAAGATAGATCAGTTCAAACATGGAGTCCAAGTAGCTTTGTGCTCCCTGTTTCTTAAAACCTTCCAGATTGATGGCCGCGGGATCGACTCCAGGTCTTGGAATACCTGCCCATTCTTCAGCACGATCCAGATCAGTTTCTAATTCTCTAATGGATTGACGATAATCATCAAAGGCCCTTTGGTCTTCTGGATTCAGTTTGAGAATCAGTGCGTTTGCACTTTCCATCGTGCGATCCAAAACACTTCTCTTTTGTTGAAGTGCTCTGGGGCCGCCTTTATTGACTGCAAAAAGATGATTAAAAATCCGTCTCGGTTCCGATAGCGCTGGAATGAATTTTCCATAGCGATCAACGGATATCGTTTGCGCCACAAGAGGAACTCCGACTCCGCCACCGGAGGACAGCGTTAGTGACGGAAATCGCGTTGCCCCTTCCATCTTAGAGGAAATCAACTGATCCAAGCTAATCGAATTAGGAGCCCCCTTAACAATATTTGCCCCGTTTAGAACAAGACCTCCATTTCGATGGCCGCTTCCAATCACTCGATAATAAGGGTGTGATAATCCAGACAAGACGGTGATATCTTTTTTGAAACTCTCTAAGGGAGCGAGGGTTTTACTCAATCGATAATCTTTGCCGCCGTCTCCATCAGGAAACCAATGGTATTTTTCGTAATCTATATTTTTGGGATCTTTACTCTTAGGTGGGAGCGAAACACCGAAAGGGAAAAATATTGAGCAAAAGCGTTTTGGTTTTTGGGACAATTTGTTTTTTGCTGCATAGAGCTTCTCTAAAGATGCAAAAAAGGGAAGCGCTATTGATGCACCTGAACCAACTAAAAAGGCTTTTCGACTTATTATTTTCATACGAGACTCCCGTTGGGTTATTTGAGATCGCCTTTAAATGATGCTGATGTTGCAACTGCTTTTAATAACTTTTTAAAATCGTAATTCGATTGAACAAAAACGCGATGCACCTTTTCAACGGAATCGTCATCCAACAGATCCAGATTTCGACCTAAAGCATATTTCATAGTACTCTCAACTAACCCTCGAGAAAAGGAATCGACCCTATGTTCAAGGATGTATGTTTTCAGTCCACGAATGCCATCAATTTTGTTGCCATCCTCAAGGGTAAATTTAACATTCACTTTTTCTGTCTTATTATCGATCTGAATGCTGTCACGCCAACCTCCCACCGCATTAAAGTTCTCGAATGATAAGCCTAAAGGATCAATTCTTCGATGACAATTCATGCATGAGGAACTCGATTTCGCATGTTCAGCGATGCGTTCTCTCAGTGTCTTCGCTTTGATTAGACCCACTTCTTTCAAAGGAGACAGTTTAGGGGGAGGCGGGGGTGGATCAAAGAGGATTCTGTCCATAACCCATACGCCCCTTCGAATTGGATGCGAGTCAGAACCATCAGAATTCATTTTCATGATTCTTGCTTGAGTGAGAACACCGCCAAAGGGGCTTTGCTCGGGCAATTTTACTTTAACGAACCCTCCATTACCTTTATCCCGCATTTCCCAGATGACTTCCCTCGCTTTGGCACGTAATTTGCGCCA
>NZ_CALEMX010000574.1 GCF_937910335.1 uncultured Gimesia sp.
TGCCAGAGACCAGCACGTTTCATCGTGAAGCAACTGATGTTAAGAATAATTACTCCAGCGATAGTAAAACCCCCTACCAATACTTGATATAATTCTTTTGCTTCCATTGATTGGTTTCCATTGGAATGAATAAATCAAACAGGTCTTTAAGCATTATTCTACCACGAAAAGTACGAAAGGTTGCGAGGATTTTTGTTAGAAAATGAAGTGTTTTGTATTTGCATCGAAACTTTTCAGCGTCTGTGGGGTATAACATCTGGTTGAATCGGTCACGCTAAAAGAAGGTCTTCTGATGATCCCTTTATTCGCCCTGAAGTCGAATCGAGTTGGGATTAAAGGTCTTGTCGAGTTTTGTGATCGTCGGTAGTGGAAATATAGAGGAGCATTCGCGTGATTTGTAAAACCTGTTTTCTGTCGTTGGTCTGTTTCGCTCTGGCATTTCCTGTTTCTGCCGCGGAGCAGTCGTCGGTGAAGCACCTGGACTTTGAGCCACGGGATACAGAACGCGACCGCGTGGTGCCGGTGCGGGTTTATTTCAGCAAGGTGAAGTCGCCCCAGCCGGTGGTGCTGTTTTCACATGGGCTGGGGGGCTCGCGCGAAAATAATTCTTATTTGGGTACGTATTGGGCGGCGGCTGGTTATGTTTGTGTGTTTATGCAGCACGCCGGTAGCGATCGGGAAGTCTGGCGGGCCGTGAAATTATCGGATCGTATGTCGGCTCTCAAGAATGCTGCGAGTGGAAAAAGTACGCTCGATCGAATGCAGGACGTGTCGTTTGTGATTGATCAGTTAGAGAAATGGAATCAGGAAAAAGGCCATCCGTTGCAGGGCAAAATGGATCTGGAACATATCGGCATGAGCGGACACAGTTTTGGTGCGGTTACGACTCTCGATGTCAGCGGGCGCAAGTATCCCTTTGGCAAGAGTTTTGCCGAGGAGCGGATCGATGCGTTCTTCGCCATGAGTCCGCAGCCGGGCAAAGGAATGTCTGCTTCGCGCGCTTTAGGTCATATTACCGCGCCGTTTTTGTGTATGACGGGTACGAAGGACGACAGTCCGATCAATAAACGTGTGACCCCCGAAACGCGGCGCGAAGTCTATACGGCACTGCCCGCTGGCGATAAGTACGAGTTGGTCTTTGACGGCGGTCACCACTTCACGTTTGGTGATTCGAAAGGCTTTCGAACGCGCGGACGCGATCCCGATCATCATCCCGCAATTCAAAAGATCAGTTTGAATTTCTGGGACGCCTATTTACGGGATGACAAATCAAAACGTCAGTGGCTACAATCGAAAAAACCGCTGACCGATTGCAAGCTGAAGGCTACCGACGTCTGGTTATGGAAGTAGGGCTCTTTAATTGGACCAGGCCTCTTGGTTCTGATTCTGATTTTTCTTTACCACGAAAGACACGAAAAGCACGAAATGTTTTGTGTGTGGTGGATTGCAGACGGTGCTGGCAAGGGATCGGTGATGAAATAAGGGGGACAGGACTCGGATCAAAGAGACCTGATCCCGAATGGTACTGTCATTTTTCAGTTTGTGCGTACGTTGGTCTATGGCAGCGATGAATGTTTTGTAAAATCATGGCTGTCTGGAGTTGGCCTATTCTTTTAACCGCTCCCGGCGATAATGTTTTCAACCCTCCCTGGGTATTTGAGATTGAGTAGTTGGGATTCCTGATTTACTAACTGCATCACTTTTCTTGATCGGTCGGTAAATCATTCGTACACAGTTCGCCTCCACTTTAAAAAATCACTCGAGGATCGATGCAGGTTGAGATCGAAGATTGGTTTGAGAAAGTCCTTAGTTTACGAGCAGGCAAAGAAAAATAGACTGAGCAAGAGCGGAGTAACTGGATCGACAGACTACGAGAAGAAAGATGGTCAAAAATAAGAAAATGTGGCAGGCGGAATTCTGTGATAGGTTACATGGAAATATGAC
>NZ_CALEMX010000575.1 GCF_937910335.1 uncultured Gimesia sp.
GATTCGAGCCTGGATCGATTCCTGGCTCAACCCAAATGGGAAATATCGGATTAATCTATCTAACGGTCAGACGGTATGGCAGAATCGCTCCGTTGGAAAAGGCGCGCTGACTTGTGCAGAGGGGCATATCTATATGAGAAGCGAATCGGGCCCTTTGGCTTTGGTCGAAATCAATCCCAGGGCCTACGTCGAAAAAGGACGATTCAATCAACCTCAACGTAGTGGCAAGCCTGCCTGGTCGCATCCGGTTGTTGCAGATGGGAAATTATTCTTGCGCGACCAGGATCTACTTTTGTGTTATGACGTCCGTGGTAAATAACGGTGTTCAACTCGTTTGAGTATGAAATTGAACCAGTAACAAATTGAAAATTAGCGTAGAAAACGTAGTGCCCATCTCTTTGGAATGGCTCAGCCTGCGTCCCAAATTTGAAAGAAAAGCGAATGTGGTTTAAAAGTGCTCTGCAAAACAAGCTGTGTTGGATACTGTCCATTTTGACGGTTACATTCTTGTTCAACAGTCAAATCAAACTGATTGCGGCAGAATCGGATAGCGGTCGTCCTAATATATTGTGGATTACCAGCGAAGACAACGGCCCACATCTGGGGTGTTATGGGGATCAATACGCAAATACGCCCCACATCGACAAATTGGCTTCTCAGGGAACGCTTTATTTGAATTGCTGGTCGACTGCTCCTGTTTGTGCGCCCGCGCGAACCACCCTGATTACTGGCATGTATCCCACCTGCCTGGGAGCAGAGCATATGCGCAGCATGGTGAAACTTCCCGATGACGTTTTCATGTATCCCCATTACCTCAGAAAGTCTGGTTACTATTGCACGAATAACAGTAAGGAAGATTACAATGTGGCAAAAACGGGAACTGTCTGGGATCAATCAAGTAGAAAGGCACATTGGAAGAATCGTAAACCGGGGCAACCATTTTTTGCTGTTTTTAATCATACAATTAGCCACGAGAGTAAAATTCGAAACCGTCCCCACACTTTAGTTCATGATCCTGCCAAAGTTCGGATTCCCGCTTACCATCCGGATACACCCGAAGTACGCCATGACTGGGCGCAATACTATGATCGTATCACCGAGATGGATGCTTTGGTTGGCAAAAATTTGAAAGAGTTGGCAGATGCCGGTTTAGCCGATGATACGATCATCTTCTATTACGGAGATCATGGTTCGGGGATGCCACGTAGCAAGCGCTGGCCTTATAATTCTGGCTTGCAAGTTCCGTTAGTCGTTTATATTCCACCCAAATTTCGGAAATTAGCTTCGGCGGATTATCAAACGCAAGGTAAGTCAGATCGACTGGTTGGTTTTGTTGACTTTGCGCCGACTCTACTCAGTCTGGCTGGCATTAAGCCTCCTGCTTATATGCAGGGGAATGCGTTTATGGGACAACATGAAGCGACACCTCAAACTTATCAGTTTGGATTTCGAGGCAGAATGGATGAGCGCTACGACCTTGTGAGATCGGTTAGAAACAAGCGTTATCTCTATATCAAAAACTATATGCCTCACAAAGAGTATGGACAATATCTGAATTATATGTTCCAGACACCAACGACTCAGGTTTGGAAGAAAATGTATGATGCAGGAGAGCTTTCCCCACCTCAGACCTATTTCTGGGAAACGAAGCCAGCGGAAGAACTCTATGATCTTCAGGCAGATCGAGACGAGGTACATAATCTGGTGAAGTCAGATCAACATCAGAAAATTCTGGCAGAGTTGCGCGAAGCACAGCATAAGAAAATATTGGCTGTTCGGGATCTGGGCTTTCTTCCAGAAGCGGAAGTGCATAGTCTTTCAGATGGTGGCGCCCCCTATCTCATCTCGCAAAATTCACAGCTTTACCCGCTGAAGCAAATTCTGGCGATGGCTGAAATCGCATCGTCCGGAAAACCTGATTCGGTGAATAAACTGATTGCAGGGTTAGACGATCAAAATTCTGCCATTCGTTACTGGGCGGCCATGGGTCTGTTGATGCGTGGTGAAGGAGCAGTCAAGAATGCACGGAACAAGTTGCGCGAATCATTAGATGACTCCTCAAAATCAGTTCGGTGTATTGCTGCAGAAGCACTGGGGGAATATGGTAATCAAAAGGATGTTCAGGATGCTGTGAATACTTTGTATTCGCTTTCTAATCTCAACCGGGATGGCGTCTATATTGCAATTCTCGCGTTGAATGGGCTTGATAAGTTGGGTAATGACAAGGTTGCTCCGGTAAAAGAAAAGATTGCTCAGTTACCTTTAAAGAACCCTCAACTTGATAGACGATTGCAATCATACGTCATGCGATTGATTGAACGGATTCAGGAAAAAACAGCCCAGGAAAAATAGAGGGAATGGTAGAGAAGTATTGCAGATCAGAAGCTGAGATGAAGTTCAGTTCGTCATCTCAGGCTTATGATTTATCAATTCGAATTCCCACTTTGAAATTACCAATCGTGACTTCTTTCATTTCTGCCGTGCTGTCAGTTTGCTCGATTTGATCTCCCAGTGTTTCTCCCAGGATATACTCTGACCAGGTCGAGACTGCCCGTTCTACTTCTGTCGCGCCATAGGAATTGAAGTAGATTTTGATCCGATCCTCAATCTCTAGATCAGCCTCTTTGCGAAGTTGTTGCACGTGTCGGACAAAATCGCGAGCCATTCCTTCCTGCTCCAGCTCAAGCGTTAATTTAGTTGAGATAGCAATTTGGATTCCCTGATCATCTGAGCAAATCCAGTCTGCAGCCTGTTCTGTTCCAACCAGGACATCTTCCGGACCCAGATCAATCTGATTTCCTGATAGTTCAAGTGAGACAGACTCACCTCGCCTGAGTGGTCCAAGTACTGCATCGCCGATTTCAGGAAGTTGCTGTCGAAGCATTCCCAAAAGTTTACCATACTTGGGACCTAGCGTTTTAAGGTTCGGTTTATAGGTATAGCTGACAAGCTCGTCGAGGTTTTCGCAGCAAGTGACTTTTTTGATATTTAATTCTTCTTCAATAGTATTTGCCAGACTTTTAATAGCCTCAGTCTGCTCTTGGGTATGGCAGGTAAATCGCATTTCAGCAAGAGGTTGACGAACTCGCTGGTTGGACTCATCCCTCAGCTTATGTCCTAATTTGACGACAATTTGCGCTTGTAATGCATGGAAATTGAGTTCCTGGTCCAACAATGATGGGTCGCATTGTGGGTATTCACAAAGATGCACGCTGGTAGGGGCAGTCTTGTCCCAGCTCGTGACCAGATTCTGGTACATTCTCTCGCTGAGGAAAGGGATACTCGGGGCTAATGTCTTGGAGAGTGTGACCAGGACTTCAAACAATGTTTGATAAGCGGCGAGTTTATCGGTGTCGTTTGCGTCTTGGGAACGCCAGAAACGACGTCGATTGCGCCTGATGTACCAGTTCGATAAATCATCAATAAACGCTGCCGCCTGTTTGAGGAATGCGGCATAGTTATATGCTTCGATTTCAGTCTTGGCAGTTTCCAGTAAGAATTGCAGATTTGATAAGATCCAACGATCAATTTCAGGGCGTTCGCTCACGGGGATGTTTTTTTGTGAGGGATCAAATTCATCCAATCGGGCGTAGTTGATGAAAAAGGCGTAGGAGTTCCAAAGAGGAATCAACACATGCCTTCGAATTTCATCTGCTGGTTTACTTTGTACCAGACAAGTAGGCGCCCCTTCTTTTGTTTGACTGATTGAGCCTTCTGGCGTATCCAATGTCATCGGCTTTTCTGGATTTCGCATACCGAAACGCAGGTCGGATGCGGGGTTATGCGCCAGATACATCAAACGCATCGTATCCACCCCTAATTGTTCGGCAGCTTCCTCAAACCAGATCGCTGTTCCATCTGATTTATGCATGGGTTTCCCTTCCTCATTCAGAACCAGACGGTATCCAAGCAAGGTTTTGAAGGGGGGAGTCCCATCCATCATCGTGGCCATCGAGAGCAGCGCATAGAACCAGTTCCGGAATTGACCAGGGAAGCATTCCGTAACAAGATCAGCTGGATACCATTGTTTCCAAGCTTCTTGGTTTGTGTTGTATTGCATCGTGGAAAAAGGGACGATACCTGCATCAAGCCAGGGGTTTCCGACATCGGGGATACGTGTCATGAGATTTCCCGACTTGGGATTGCGAAGCTTCACGGCATCGATCCAGGGGCGATGAGGCGTATGCCCTTCTAAGGCTTCCCAACCTTCGACTGCACGCTCTTTGAGTTCATCCAAAGAACCAATCACTTCAAAATCACCGGTTTCTTCGTCGACCCAAATTGGGAGTGCCAATCCCCAGAATCGTTTCTTGGAGACCATCCAATCGCGCATATTGGTAAGCCATTCCAGTTCATGCTGTTCGCCATCAATACTGGAAGGAACCCAATTAATTTGTCGTGTTACATCTTTAATTTCTTCTCGCCAGTCCATGTTGATGAACCATTCATCAACCAGGCGGAAAATCAATTCGTCACCAGTCCGCCAACAGTGCGGGTAAATATGGGGATAGGGTTCTACATTTACCAGGAGGTTTTTTTGTTTCAACAACTCAAAAACTAATTCCGGTGTCTCGGGGCAAATGGCTTCTTTTCCTGTAAAGACACCAAATCCATCTTCGAAACGTCCGTCTTCACCTAATGGAGCGATTGCTACCAGGCCTAATTGAATGCCCAGTTGATGGTCAACATCGCCACAGCCTGGCGCAGTATGGACAATCCCGGTCCCTTCGCCGGCAACCACATGTGGATTGCCTTTAAAATCTCGGCCACCATCAACGACTTTATGGCAGGAAACTCCTGTTTGTTCCAAAAGAGATTCATCAGAGGGGTGTCCGCCTGGAGATTGCTGGGCAGGGAGCTCATCAAAAGGCCCTGTGTATTCCCAGCCCACCATCTCTGCACCTTTGATGGTCTCGATGACTTCATAGCCCCCCTGCTCTTTAAAAATTTGTGCCAGGGTTTTCAGTTTGGGAACATCTTTCGGCCACGACCATTCAGGTCTGCCAAAGCCTTCTTTGAATTCGCGACTCAGCCTTTGGTATTCCAGGTTTTCTTTTGCAAAGTAATAGATGGCGTCATCTTTCTTTGCCCGCAATTTGACATACTCCAAGTCGGGGTTCACGGCAGCAGCAACATTGCTCGTTAATGTCCAGGGAGTTGTGGTCCAGATCAGTAGATTTTCATTCTCACGGTTTTTTAAGGGGAACTTTACAAAAACTGAGCTATGGACCGATAGTTTTCGTCCGTCAGCGACTTCCATTTGGCTATAAGCACTGCCTCCACGGCCTGACCAGGGCATCACATCGTGGCCACGATAGATTTTGCCACGTTCAAAACATTTTTTGAGAAACGTCCAGATGGTTTCGTTATTTTCGGTTGAAAAAGTGAAATAACTTCCACCCCATTCAGCGTTTCCAAGTCTTGCGACTAGTAGATCGGCTTTATCAGTAACCTGTTTTCCTGTGGGGGCCGTGATGGTAACTTCCGTATCTTCCCCTACGAACTCGGCCAGTTTACGTAACTCTTCTGGATCGTCCCAATCCATCCAGTAACCCAATCGGATCGATTGTTCGGTTTGGCGGGCAGCAAAACGCAATACTCGTTTTTTGCACTCGTTTACGAATTTGTCGATGCCATGTTCGGCGACTTCCTGTTTCGTCCCATAGCCTAATTCTTTTTCAACTTCGACTTCCACCCAGAGTCCCTGGCAATCGAAACCGTTTTGGAAACGAAGTTCGTGTCCGGTCATCGAATAGTAGCGCTGGTATGCGTCTTTGTACGCTCGACCCCAGGCGTGGTGCACCCCCATTGCGTTATTGGCAGTCATGGGACCATCAATAAAGGACCATTTGGGTTTCCCTTTGTTTTTTTTTCGCAGCTGATCAAAAATCTGGTTTTCTTCCCAGAATTTGAGAATCTCGTGTTCACCTTTGATGAAACTGGCATCGGTAACTTTTTGAAACATCGGTTTATCTTATTGTGTCTTGATGATTTGAACTTGAGTTTGAAGAATTAGAAAAAAGTCCGGTAGCCTTTGATGCTGGATATACCGTTTCATTTCCTGATACGGTACCCTGCAAATGAACTTTTTCAACGCGAATTATGATAGCCGGAATGCGTTCAGTATTACATAGACTGGGCTTTCTTACGAGTGCTATAAATTCGTATTTATACCTGTTTTGCGATAATTTTACCAATTTGAGACTCCGAATGTCATCATCACCAGAGCCTTCACTGCACATTGTACTCTACCAGCCTGATATTCCTCAGAACACAGGGAATATTGGTCGTACCTGTGTCGCCATTGGCGCCAAGCTGTGGCTGATCAGGCCGCTTGGATTTAAGCTCGATGAAAAACATCTACGGCGTGCGGGCATGGATTATTGGCAACATTTGGACTGGGAAGCCGTTGACAGTCTGGCTGACGTTCAATCCCGGCTCTCCGACAGGACATGGTGGAAGCTGACCAAGTTCGCGACTCGCTTTGTGTGGGATGCGGATTTTGAGCCGGGGCATGTTTTCCTGTTTGGTAGTGAAAGTAATGGCCTGCCTCCACGAGTTCTGGAGGAATCCCCCGATTCCAATTTAAAACTACCTATGCTGGAACAAGTTCGTAGTCTCAATTTGGCCAGCACTGCAACAGCAGTCATGTATGAAGCCATTCGTCAGTTTGGGGGACTCCGTTAACCGAGAGCCTATCTTCCTCTACCTGTAACTGGATACGCCGGATCCTGGAATCCTTTACCACTGTGTTCTCCGGGAGGCACCAGCGAATTGATAAACGCTTCATCTTCGGCTGTGATTTCAATATCCAGGCAGCCCAGGTTGTCGTCAAATTGTTCCATTGTACGCGGGCCAATAATGATCGAGGTCAGGATCGGGTTGGCGAGACACCAGGCCAAAGCGAAATTCGTCATCGAAACCCCTTTTTGATCACAGTATGCTGCAATTTCCTGTGAAAGTTCAATGCTGACATCCCGGAGTTCTGCTTCATTCATTCGCTTATCATTTCGGGAAGCACGGCTACCTTCTGGAAAAGGCTGATCTTTTTGATACTTGCCGGTTAATATTCCTCTGGCGAGAGGGCTATAGCTGACGACGCCAATGCCCTTCTCCTGGCAAAGCGGCATTAGTTCCACTTCAATATCCCGGTTCATGATATTATAGAGCGGTTGAACACAGCTGAAGGAATGAAGGTTTCGAACATCGCTGGTCCATAGAGCCTCCGCCAGCCGCCAGGCACGAAAATTTGAACAAGCGATATATCGTACCTTGCCAGATCGTACCATATCATCCAAAGCGCGAAGCGTTTCCTCTATGGGAGTCTGGTAATCAGGAGTATGAACGTAATAGAGATCGACATAATCAGTTCCCAGTCGCTGCAGACTACGATCCAGTTCGCGTATGAGATGGACTCTGCTGGCCCCTGCATCATTTGGGCCTTCGCCCATCGGAGCGCGTCCTTTTGTCGCGAGAATGACTTTATCGCGTCGATCCGTCAGAGCTTTTCCGACGACAGTCTCCGAGCCACCGGTACTGTACATGTTTGCGGTGTCGAAGAAATTGATTCCCAGATCGATTGCTTTATGCATAATCGAAATGGAATCTGACTCATTGGTGGGGCCCCCGAACATCATTGTTCCGAGACATATGGGAGAAACTCGTACTCCCGCTTTTCCTAAGTTGCGATAATCCATAATTGTTATTCCTGATGAATTGTGGGATTTACGAATGCTTGCAGGCTAATCTCTCTATCTTGGTGTTTTAGGTCAGATTTCTCAAGGGACCTTAAATTCCTTGAATATGCGTGGTTGAAGATTCTATCAAAGCCTGTTAAAGTAGCGTTTTGAAAGACGATTGATTTATTGATGATCTCGTTATCAACATATTGTTTAACTGTTAATCTAAAACACGTTCATTGATTAACATAAATTGAAATAGATTAAATACACTTGTTAAAAGTAGAAACGAAAGGCATTTCTCCTAATGGGAACTAAGAAGACAGGTAAAGGTCGCCGAAAGATAGGTCGCAAAAAACGACGTGCTCGAGCTAAAATCAGACATCGTAAAGGCTAGAATCGGCACTGCTTTGTTGAATTGTTCTAAGAGCCTTTGATGACGATCTTTTGGATTTGAACATGCTTTCTCACAGCTCTGTAGACTTGAATTAAGCATGATCCGGTTGGCAAATAATCAAGCTTGGCTATATGAATTTTAAAAGGGGCTCAATGAAGCCCCTTTTTTTAATGGTCTCTAGCGTTAAAACTCGAATTAGCCGGTGCCTTACCAGTATTTCTCAAAATGGATAGTACCTGGGGATTTCGGCGTGGATAATTGATATCCCTGCTCTGTAAGTAATTCGACCATTCCCTTTGATTCGGGAAAGACCAGCTCCCCGTTTTCGTCTTTTTCTGGAAGGCCAATCATCGAGGGATTTCCACAGAGAAAGATGTGAGTTTGTTCCGGGATTGGGGTCCAGCCAAATGACTCCCTGAACTTTTCCTGTGCGATCACATCTTGCAAATATTGCTTGCCAACATAGTGCGGATGATTTTGATCTATATTTTCTGGTTCCCGAGTCGTAAATGCGCCATAGTGGTAATTAGGAAAGAGTTCTTGCAATTGCATTTGTTGATCTAAATAACCAAGGTCTCCCTTGTAACGTACACAAGTCATCGAAGTAATTTGTCCGGTGTGACCTCGCTTTAGTAATTCAATCGACATGGAATTGTGTGGGGCTTCTCCCGTACCAGTACCGGCAAAGATGACATTGTCTGTAGGCTGGATGGGTTTGAGTGTATAGGTTCCTACAGGTTTTTTTCCAAGATGCAGCCGGTCTCCTACCTTTAACCGAAAGAGTCTCGGCGTGAGTGGCGGATCATCCGAATCAGGACGTAAAACCAGTGTAATATAAAATTCCAGATAGTCGATCTGGTCATTTGAGACGAGTTTGCCACTTGAGTCCAGCATTGGACAGGAGATCGAATAGGCGCGGCGAACCAATTTTGGCTTGGGTAGTTCTGCCAGCGGGCCATCATCGACACGGGCTTCCCATGAACCCAGACCGAGAGTGGTATATTGCCCACCTGAATAAGTGGGGATCTCTGCATCGGGCTTGACTCGAGCAATCATCAAATGATCATGGGGCATGCGCAAATCAAGGATCGTTGCGTTGTAATGTTTGTTCTGTAACTCTTCAATTTCAGATGTCGATTGCCCGGGTGGCGGGTTCGGAGGATTCATGACTCTCCCTGTCGCGCTCAAAACCACCTCGAAAGGTGGACTATTTCAGGTTGGATTGCGGATATCTATATTCAAATATCTAAAGATGATTTCTTCCTCTATCACTTTTTTACGTCAGATTGTCAAGTCTAACAGGTGCTTTAATAATGCTCTGTTTCATATCGAATCGATTTTGTGATTTGTAGAAGCTTAAACAATTGTCAGGATCCTGCGATCACCGGTTCATTTTCTATCACAAATCGTCTTGATTGAATTGATCGGGTGCAGATATTTACGTATCGCTAGATTGGGTTATTTAGATTTTGTGCCTTGTATATTCACTCCACTGCCTATCAGCAGATTATGGCTGTAACACCAATTATAGAAAGCTCCTGTCTTTTCAGGAGGCAATATCTTCGTATTTTCAAACCCGGCCTGTTCAAACCAGGATTCAAGTTCTGCAATTGTATGGTGGTACTGATAAGCAGGCGCATACCAGTCGAAGGTATCACAGACGCGGTTTTCCTGGTTGGGATGATTACTGAAATTGATGATTTTGTTCAGGGTTTTGTTAATCAACGGAATTCCACCCACCCAGGCTCCGAGTCGGCACCAGGATTCCAGTTTTTCCGGGGGCATGCGTGTGGTAATTTTGCGAAGCCCTGAATTGATCCATTCCTGCCACCACTGGTTCTTTCGATAGAGCCAAACGGAATAGCGACCACCGGGTTTGACCATACGGGCCACAGCGTCAAAGACAGCGCGTGTCTCTTTGTCGTGGTGCATCACACCAATCGAAAACACAAAGTCAAATGATTGGGGTTCAAAAGGTAGCTGCTTGAGATCGGCCTGGACCAAGTACACATTTTCAAGATGACTACAGAGCGTCTGTGCTTTTTCAACAGCGGTTGTATGGTCTGCACCAAATACGTTCCCCCCCGCTTCGGCGGCTACTTTACAGTACCGACCACCACCACAGCCG
>NZ_CALEMX010000576.1 GCF_937910335.1 uncultured Gimesia sp.
ATGGCGCAAATTACGTGCCAAAGCGAGGGAAGTCATCTGGGAAATGCGGGGTAAAGCTGTTCAACGGTATCTCGATGCTGAGCTTGCTCGGCACTGTCAACACTTGCCGTTGTTACGGCTTGCACCTCCAACAAAGGTTTTTGTCTTGATCGGCGAGGCTTGTCCTTTCTTTTCCAATTCATGGCGGTTTGTAGTGCTACACGATAAAACCACGTCGCGGCGCTTGCCCGACCCTCGAATTTTGGCAGGGATCGCCAGGCCTGGAGCAGAATTTCCTGTGCGAGATCCTGGCATTCCTCACTGGTGAGGGTGTATGCGCGTGCTACCTTCATGACAGACGCCGTATGGTCGTCGAGCCAGTTCATGAATAGTGACATTTGATCTTCGTCTTGTACCATAAAACCTCATTCCAGAAGTATTGGTAACTCGAATCAGCGTCTACTTACAAAAAAAGATACGCTATGAAGAATAAATCCATTTCTTCTTGATTGTAATTTTCCCTTGCCCCATCAAGTATGATCATTACCTGAGCATTCACAAACTCTGTAAACTGCTTGACGAGAGAATATCTTAGCTCCCGCCGGACGCATGCGTGGTTTACTTGTTGCCTGAGTGACCTGTTTTTGGGAGACTTATGTCATTCTGGCGATTGCCAAAGAGATGACGAGAGCCAGGAGGTCGGCTTAGAAAAAATTGATCACTTTCAATTTACCGAATCAGAAGTTGCTGACCACTCTGACTTAACCTGCTCTGCCGTCAGGGCCTGATTCCAAATCTTTAGCTCGTCGATCCTGCCGTCCATGAACTCGGTCCCTGAAGAGTGTCCAATGTGCATTGTGTTTGCATGAGTCATCAGAGTTGGGTTACCTTTAAATGCGATGCGTTTCTTAAGATCAGCATTGAGGTAGAGGCGGCACTCCTTGGCTGCGTTGTCGATCACATAGACAATATGGTACCAGCGGTTCAGCGCGAGCTTGCCACCTTCGCAGTTGGTTCCTGTGTCATCCGCGTAGAAATTAACCTTTGTCTCGATCCAGTTCTTTCCATTGCCAATATCGCCATGCACCTTGGCCGCGTTGACCTTCATATCGAATGTTTGGTCGCCCCCATGACGGGTTCCCAAGATGCCGGAAAACGTCGGTGCGTGCGTAAGATAAACCCATGCCGAAACAGTAAAGGTCGATAACGAGAGGTCTTTAGTGTATGGGATTGTGACGTGATCACCTTGCGCTCGATGAAACTCGAGTGCATTGCCAGCTCGCCCCGTTGTGAGGCTCGCGCCTATGATCTTGCCGTGATGGGAACCGGCTGAATCTTTCGCCACATTTCCCTCGTCATCGAGCTTCCAGTGTGCAATCGGTTTTGGAAGGTCAACCGCTGCTTTGTGCTTTTTCAATGGTAGACCGAGTGCTCGAGATGTGGCGAAGTCAGTGAGTCTTTGGGAATGGAACCAGCCTTCCCACATATTATGTCCCTGTCCTTTGACCACTTCAATTTCAACTGGACCACCAAATGCCTTATAACGCCTGGCCAGTTCGGCGGAGTTTGTCTCCAAGGGTACCACTTTATCATTATCACCATGGATGTGGAAAATGGGTACTCCGGCTTTGGCAAGTGATTTCAGCCGGTCGATTGGATTGTGTTTGGACAATTCTGCTTCTAACTGTTTCGCATTTAATCCGTAGGCGCCGGCAGCGCGCGTGATGCCGGGATAACTTTTGAGATTGCAGACCGGATAAATTCCGACCACACCGCCCACGGATTGTGGATGCTCAGCCGCCCAGCTGTAAAGCATCAGTCCGCCGCGGCTGCGAGCCATCAGGCATGGTTTCTTGCGAAAGCAGCGATTCTTTACGAGGTAATTATAGAAAGCTGTGTAGATCTCTCGTCCCTCTGGACTGCCAAAGGATTCACCAACGTCGATTCCCGCGATCGCGATACCCTTGGCGAGAAATTGTTCGAACATCCAAACTTCGGAATTGGCCGGCAGCCCGCCAAGTGTTGGGGCGTACCAAATCCATGGGATGTTGGCGTCTACATCGGGTGGCAGGATCAGGAAGGCGTCGTGGCCATCGAGCTTGAAGGACTCGCCTGGCAGTGGTAGTGACTTGTTGCCTTCTGATATTACAGGCTCGGTCGCGAGTGCCGCGTTGATGCTGAACAGGCTAAGGACTGCGACAAAGAATCGAGTTGTCATGGGTTGCTCATTTAAAAAAGTGGTTGCGTCTCAAGAAAAAATTTCTGTCACCGGTTTGCCGTGTCCGTCCTTCGTTGCAAAAAACGGGCGTTTCTCGACTTCGTAAGCCGTTTTCGGGCTGACGCCCATTGCAGTGAAGATTGTGGCGTGCAAGTCTTCGACGGACACCGGATTTTCGACCGCAAGCAAGGGCCTTTCGTCGGCGGTTTTGCCGTAGAGGAATCCTTTTTTGACTCCACCGCCAAACATTGCAACGCTCGTGCCACCAGTGAAATGTCGGTGCAAACCGTAGTGCTTCATCTCCGCGAGTTTCTCCGTCTTGGCGCGGGACTGGTCTTTCGCATTCGAGCCCGGGACGCCCTCAATCATCATGTCGCGGCTGAATTCACTGGCGATGACGATTAGAGTGCGGTCGAGTAGACCTTTGGCTTCGAGATCGAGAACCAGCTGCGCAATCGGCCGGTCGACCTCCTGCTTGAGACGTTTCACAGTGGTGTGACCATTTTCGTGAGTATCCCAATGGATAAAAGGTATGTATTCGGTAGTGACTTCTACAAACCGGGCACCCGATTCAACCAGGCGGCGTGCCAGAAGACAGCCTCTTCCAAATCGGCCTGTGTCGTAGATTTCACGAGACTCTTTCGGCTCCAAAGTGAGGTCGAAGGCGTGTTTTTCTTTTGACTGCAACAGGCGATGCGCCGCGTCCATGGAACGTAGCATGGATTCCTGCTGGTAATCGGTCATCCAGTCGCGATTGGGGTTCTGGTCGATCAATGCGCGGTAATGCCGGTAGCGATTGGCGAACCGCCCGGGCTCCATACCCTTCGGCGGTTGAACAGAGCGGACGGCGTCTTCCGGGTAGGGCAGGTTCATTGGGCCGTATTCTGTACCAAAGAATCCACCGGTGGTGAAAGCTTTGAGTTCCTCTTTTTCGCCGACGCCTTCAAGCCGCTGTCCAATGTTGATGAACGGTGGGACGACGGAATTTTTCGGTCCTAAGACTTTCGCCATCCAGGCTCCGATGTGTGGTGCAGCCACCGTCAGTGGCGGGACGTAGCCCGTGTGCCAATGGTATTGGTGTCGGGAATGAAGAATATGGCCCAGGTCCGGCTGTACTGCAGAGCGGATCAGTGTGCCTCGATCCATGACCTGCGCGATTTGCTCTATGCCCTTTGTGATTTTGATGTTATCGACGGCGGTGTCGATTTCCGGGAACGTGCTGAGGATTTTCTTTACATCAAGTCCTTTTTCGAAGGGAAGATAACGCTTTGGGTCGAACGTGTCCGGGGCGGCCATTCCTCCGGCGAGCCAGATGAGGATGCAGGAATCGGCCTTGGCGGGCGGATGTATAACGGTTTCAGAACTGGCCCAGGCACGAGGGGCTCCCGTTGCTAGTGCGCCAACAGCTGCAGCGCTGAGTTTTTTGAGGAGTTCACGGCGGGAGATTTTTTCTTCTAGTGTCATCATGAGATTTTCGACTTAAAATTAACGAATCATTTGAAATTCAGGTTGCATAAAGACGATCCATAGAAGGTCTTCAACGGCAATTGGATTGCGGCCATCCCCGGCGACTTTTGCCAGAACGGTTCGCTCTGTGGTTGTGGGTTCACGCGACAGGGCGTAACGAAAAAGGAGTATTGTCAGTTCTTCGCCAGTCATGCCTTTGCCGACAAAGTGTTTCGCGCCATTTCGTAGGTATTCGGCCAGAATCTCTCCATTTGACAAGTCGATCGCCTGCAGTGTGGTCAGTTCTCCTGGTCGGGTTGTTACGACCTGATCGCGATGTGGCCTCCCTAGCGAGCGCATCAGAAAATCGTTCTTTACCAAAGCCGCTCGAACGGGCGGCGCAGGGAGTGTTGACGGGCCTGCCTTCGCTTTAGGGTCCAGAACCATACCCCATGGAGGTTGGCCGTGCGGTTTCAGTTCAGCAGCTGCATTCCAGCTTCCGTTCGGTGGTCGCGCTTCCCAGCTCTTGTCGCTTGCTATTACTTTTTGCTTGGCGCCATCAAGAAGAGCGATTTGGCAAATGAATCCAGCTGCGCCTCCAAACATCTCCGCATCGACCTCGATCACGTTTTTACCTGCTTGAAGGTGTTGCGTGATGTTGACATATACCGGCTTCTTCCAGTTTCGAGATCTGGCTACTTTCGCTCCGTTGATTTTCATGTCAAAGGCGTTGTCACATGTCGCCATCAATTTCGCCTCGGTCGGAGCCGAGTTTAGATCAAACTTTTTTCGCAGCTGCGATTTCTTTCCCACTTCGCCGCTGTGCCAAATCCAATTCGCGGAAATCGGCGTGGATGTCAACAGATCTGTTTTCGATTTTGGGTTTTGAATTTTGGATTTCTCCGCGCGATCCACTTTTGCTTCCGCGGTAGTGGGATTTGTCCCTGTGATCTGCCAGATTGAATCGATGAGTTGCTCGGCTGTCATCCTTTTGGCGATCGGCCCGGCGTATATATAATCTTCTCCCGGCTCTTTCTCCAGAATCACACTCTGTGACTGATAAGCTTCGGACATCATCACGAAGCTTATGAACTTCTTCAAATCATAACCATCCTTCGCAAACTGCACCGCGAGATAGTCCAACAAATCTTCATTCCAAGGCCGTGTGTGCATTGCGTCGACCGGATGAACGATGCCACGGCCCATGAGCCTCGCCCAAATTCGATTGACCAGAGTCCGGGTAAAGCGGCCGTTTTCGGGATGTGTCATGAGTGCGGCCAGCTGCTGGAGTCGCTTGGTTTTGGGGGCTTTCGAATCGACGTCTCCCAGCTCTGGGAAGATCCACTTTGGCGTAGCCATCACGCCGGTCGGCTTGTCGCAGCGATTGAGTTCGAGTGGCCGATCGGAGTAAATCGCGGCGAAGTTATAGGCCTCCGACAAGGTCCAGCGATCGATGAAACTATCGTGACAACTGGCGCATTTCATGTTGATACCGAGGAAGACCTGCGAGACGTTTTGGGCGAACTGGATCTCGCGCGTCTGGCTTGCGTTCACATCGCCGCGCCACTTGATCCCATCGATGAAGCCAGCCGATTCAGCGGTTGGTGAAATCAGTTCACGCACAAATTCGTCGTATGGTTGGTTTTCTCGTAGCGCTGTGTAGAGCCAGGTAGTGATCTGCTTCCGCCCACCTGTGATGAATCCGGTGCCGGTATAGTCGTTGCGGAGAAGGTCGTTCCACGTCGTCAGCCAGTGGTCGGCATAGGCGATGTCGTTCGCCAGTAGTAGCTGAATTTGCTTCTCTCGTTTATCGCTCGTCTGATCTGCGACGAAAGAATCCAAGTCTTCCGGCGTCGGCAGGATGCCGATGGCATCGAGGGTAGCTCGGCGAAGAAACTCAGCGTCTGAAACTTGTGGAGGAGGCGATTGTCCGCGCTTGGCGAGAGCGGCGTCCAGCAATCGGTCGATCGGATGATTACGGCCGTTTCTTGGCGGCGGCAGGTCAACTACGCGTGGTTTCAGCGGCGGTTCCCAGGCAGTTTTGCCAAGCGTAACTCCTGTGTCCCATGGCAGGCCTTTATCGATCCATTTTTTTAGAGTCGCGATCTCCTTTGCCGAAACGCGGGGGCCCTCCGGTGGCATCCACACGGAGTCGTCGGACGATTCGAGCAACTCAATCATGTGGCTTTTAGCAGCTTTCCCCGAGACGATCACCGCGCCGGACTCTCCTCCGGCCAGCAGTTCGGCCCGCGTGTTCATCGCCAGGCCGCCTTTTTTCTTGTCGCCCGTGTGGCATTTCGCGCAGTGCTTTCGGAGCACGGGCAGCACTTCATGAGCAAAATCGACTTTGGTAGGAGACGTTGGCAGATTGTCATCTGCAAAACTGACTGATGTTATGCAAAGCAAGAGGACTGTTGAGTAAAATCGTTTCATATTATTTTCTTTTGATGATCTAAGATGGCTTTTCGAAGGTTGAAAGTTGTTTGTTTTCCCACATCCCAAAAGTGATACTGTAGGTTCAAGCATAATCCAGCGTTTGATCACCTTCAATCCATATTCATCATCCATCTTATCGAGTCTGGAAATGCTTTTCTATCGCTTGGAATTGGATTATTTATCACGCGTTATATGGATGACTTTTAATAAGCATTTTTCGTCTTCGAAAACGTCCAGATCATTTGGACACTTGGTTTTGTGACTGACGTGACCATAGGAGAACATTTCACTTGCCAGCGCGAACATCACTCCATATCAACACAAAAGGGGAAGTGACAGTCTGATTCAGGAAAGCAGTCTCTGGAGACGAACTTATTCAGACTGGGAAGTATTACTATGTTAATTTAGTATGTTCTATAGGAACGGTACGAATTTATATTTTTGTTTAATTCACCTGGCGTTAAAAATAATATGCAGAACTTGCGAGATTCAAAAAACTACTCTTATCTGATGACAGTACTATCCAGCCTGTTATTGGTTCGCTTAGCTACAAACCTTTCCGCACAGGAAAGCGGTCCAGCCGGGCATTGGAAACTACAGGGAGATCTGCTGGACAATTCTGGAAATACTAACACGGCCAGAAATCATGTCGTGAATCCGGACGCCCGTGCCTTTTCGTTGGCGGTATTCCAGGGCAGATTGTTTTCGGGGACTTTTCCGTCGGGTCATGTGCGCTCTTTTGAGGCCGGCAAGGTCGTGAGTTTTGACAAAGAACTGAAAAGCGGTTGGCGACATATCGCGGCTGTGAAACAAGGTGGAAGACTAAAGCTGTTCATTGATAGCAAACTGGTGGCTGAGTCAGGTGAATTTGATGCGCAGGATTTTGATTTGACGAATCAAGCGACACTACAGATTGGATTCGGTCAATATGATTACTTCAAAGGTAAGATCAGTGAAGTACGGCTTTACAAACGGGCACTGACGGAGCCAGAGGTGAGAGCTAGCCTACAAAACAAGTAATGTGTATTGTGAGTAATTCAAAAGTTAAAATCGGAGTCTTTAAGCAGAAGTATTTCCAGTTCACAAACAGACAATGGCAGTCGGAAGTAACTTGATAGTATTAACCGAGTAGTGAAGCCCAAAGTCCCAACGAGTCGAGGAACCAATCTCATGAGCAACACAGTATCACGACGCGAATTTTTAAAATCTGTTGGTTTCGCAACTTCTACGCTGGGTGTGCAAGCCGCGGCACTGGCTCGTGAAAAGGGGAAACTTCCGAAGGATTCCAGTGTTGAAGGGGGACAACTCCCGGAACATCCTTACGAGATGATGATCTGTGACTACGAGGGCGGCAAGCTCTACCGAGTAGACAAACGTGGAAAAATCATCTGGGAGCATCGGCCAGAAGGACGCGTTTGGGACTTTGTGCTTACGGATGACAACAACATCATTTATCCGATGCGTACCAAGAAGATGGAAGTTCGTTGCATTAATTTTGAAAAAAAAGTGATATGGTCCTGGCCCTACGACAAGGAATTCCGAGAGATCATTAATATCACAAAGCATCAATCACAATTAATTTTGAGTGGTCAAATGCCACCTCAAGCCGTTCTGATGAAGTTGGATGGAACGATTCAGAAAAAGCTGCCCATTCCCGCCAAATACAAGAGTTTTCATGGCCAGTTGGGGAACGTGTATCATGTCGGTAACCAGCACTATCTGGCTCAACTCTGGGGAGAGGGGACGGCTCTCGAAGTCGATAGAAATGGTAAAGAGGTCTGGCGATATCAAGTGCCAAAAGCAGGAAAAGGTCGCTATCCAGCAGGGACGGTGCAGGATGTTCTCCGATTAGACAATGGCAACACCCTGATCGCCTGCGGTACACAAGCACGTTTATTGGAAATTGATCTTTCCGGAAAGATCGTCTGGGAGTTCACGGGAAAAGATCACCCCGAACTGAATTTTACCAATGCCTGCACTCTTCAAAAGCTAAAAGACGGTTCTCTGTTGATCACCAACTTTCTGCGTGGAAAAACAGGTCGCGGCGCACACGCTTTTATCCTGTCTAAAGAAAGGGAGATCACCTGGAAGCTAACCGATCACAAGAATTTTACCGCCGCCAGTCAAGTGTGGGGGATCGAGCAATAGGACCACCGAACTCTCGAACGATCAGATCAAGTCTTAACTATTACATCTTAATTAAGCGTACATTCCTCTTTGTTCTTGAAATGAGGCGTGTTCTCAGCGGTTGATCATTTTCATTGCGGCCTCAGGGTATCGATCACCTTTCATTATGATCTGAGCGGCGGCAGTTTCGATTTCAGAGAGATCGGATGCGGAGAGTTTGATCTCAGTTGCTCCGATGTTTTCCTCGAGTCGATGCACTTTCGTCGTTCCCGGGATGGGGACAATCCAAGGCTGTTGGGCCAGTATCCAAGCCAATGCGATTTGCGCCGTCGTGGCGTTGTTGCGCTTTGCGATCCGATCAAGAAGCGTAATCAGTGCCAGGTTTGCTTTCCGGTTTTCCGGAAAGAAGCGTGGGACTTTATTGCGAAAGTCACTACTGCCAAACTTAGTCGATTCGTCAATCTTACCGGTCAAAAAACCTTTCCCCAGGGGACTGAAGGGCACAAAGCCGATTCCGAGTTCTTCGAGTGTCGGGAAGATCACGTCTTCCGGTTCTCTCCACCAGAGTGAATATTCACTCTGCAGCGCGGTAACTGGTTGCACTGTATGGGCGCGACGGATGACCTCTACACCCGCTTCAGATAAGCCGAAGTGTTTTACTTTGCCTGCCTGAATCAGTTCTTTGACCGTTCCCGCCACATCTTCGATTGGCACGTTGGGGTCAACACGATGCTGGTAAAACAGATCGATATAGTCGGTCTGCAGCCTCTTTAAAGACGCTTCCACGACTTCCTTAATGTGTTCCGGTCGGCTGTCGAGGCCTGTCTGTTGGCCTTGTTCATCAATTGCGAACCCAAACTTGGTGGCAATGACCACTTGGTCACGGACGGGGGCCAACGCTTTGCCAAGCAGTGCTTCGTTCGTATATGCTCCATAGACCTCGGCTGTATCAAAAAAGTTCATGCCTAGATCGACGGCGTTTCTGATCAAAGCGATTCCTGCCTGGTCCTCAACGGGCTCACCATATCCGAAGCTCAGGCCCATGCAGCCAAGCCCCAGTGCGGATACTTCCAGGTTACTTTTTCCAAGTTTCCGTTTCTGCATTGCTTTTTCCTTTTGGTTCTTTCGGGGAGTTTGTTGAGTCGCGCGTGCAGTTCAGCCTAGAAGAGAAGCGAATTTTTAGTGAATCGACTGAGAGAGATGTAGAGCGTCTTCGTGAGTTTCTCAAAATCGTGACACTATCGTGACACTTAAGTAGAGGGTAAAGAAAAAACTTAAACCCCGTCAACAGTCGTCTTCACAACTTTAAACGATATTTAAGTTTTTTATAAGCCAGTCGGGGCAACCAGACACGGTTAGATCTTTTTTATCGGACCGCGACGCAGTCGACCGTGTTTGAATCCAAAGTATGGCAACGGGTTGCATCTACTACGGCGTGATTCGCTTGTGAAGGAGCAACTCAACTCCAACGATCTGTACGCCGCTTCGGTCGATGAAGCCGTCGCAGTTTCGGTGGGCAGCCTTCGTGACTTCGATGTGTCGGACCGGAGCAGGAACACGAACCGCTTCCTGGCCGGAGAAATCATGACGATGTGGACGCGGCTCGGCGTTCAGAGCGATTCGTGTTCATCGGGACATTCCTCAGCGAATGAATGATTAGGCCACAGACGGCCTGAAATTTGCTGCTGTGCAATTAATTCGTGGGGATTTTAGGTGTAACGACTGTCCTTTACAGCTTCAATCACTCCTGATGTAACGCCCGTGCGTTTAGATAATCAGAACGACATTTGCTGAATATACCTTTCGAAAACCACAACAGGAGTTGATGATGAAGATCCGCCAAAGACCACAACTGACCGTTTCAGTGTTTGCCGCTATGATCTTAGTCGCAGCGGCCATACATGCAGATGACTCTGTAAAGCCGGAGCCCGCCCTAATGACTAAGCACCCGCTCACCACAGAGCAGGCTCGGGCAATGCAGAAGGCCTGGGCCGATCAACTCGGATTTGAAGTGGCATTCGAGAACTCGATCGGCATGCAGCTACGTGTGATCCCGCCGGGGACGTTTCGCATGAGCAGCCCGAAAGCTGAGGCGGGTCGTAAGGGGCCGGTTGAGGTGACACTCAGCCAGGCGTTTTTGATCAGCCAGTTTGAGGTGACCCAGGGGGAATGGAAACGAGTCATGGGGCCGATCGAAAGAAAGCTCAATGCCGGTGCTGGCGACCGGTTCCCGGTATACCGCGTCAATCACACCGAGGCGAGTGAATTCTGCCGGAAGCTTACGCAACTTGACCGCGAGGCTGGCAAACTGCCGGACGGCTACGAATACCGTCTTCCAACCGACGCGGAATGGGAATTCGCCTGCCGAGCCGGAACACTGACACTAACTCACTTTGGCGACAAGATGAGCAGCCGAGTGGCGAATTACGATGGCAACCGCCCGTTCAGAAACTCCGAAAAAGGGCCGAATCTCGACCGAACGGCGGAGGTTGGCAGTTATCCGGCAAATGCCTGGGGGTTGCACAACATGCATGGGAATGTGTCCGAATGGTGTATGGACTGGTATCACCACAAAGTAAAGGGAGGCGTTGACCCGGTGCAGCTTGAGCCCACCGACTGGAAAACGCCGCCCATGGTGGTCCGGCCCAACTCATGGGGAAACAACGGCGGGTATGGCCATTCGGCGAGTCGCTATCATGCCCCGCCCCATGCGAGAAGTTCCCATATCGGTCTTCGTCCTGTCCTCACAAAACTGCATCTTAAAGAGTAGTGGAGACAAAAGCTGCATTACAGATTCGCGTGGTTTCGAATGCAACTGACGGTTTCGTCCGGAAGCTGTCAGTTGCAGTTGCTATTCCAACACGCTGTTTGTGTCTTTGTGCTTGTCCAGCTATTGACAGTTCATCCTCAATCGTTGGACCGTCAAAGTAATCCCGTAGAAGGCGGGCCAATTGCGAGTTGGGGCGAATAAGCTGGAGACCGAGAACACCGAGAACGGACCTGTGTCCGTAGTCCCCTGGTTCGGAATCTCATTTGCTCGACTCTGAGCACAGGCGAATGTTGTGAAGTAAGAGGCAGTCTGACTGTTCGATCAAGGGAACTGTTCCCTGAGATGTGATCACTGCTATATCGCGGATCAATACAAGTTGTTTTTATAGGCTGCATCGAGAGCCGCCTGCATCTTGGCGACATCGTATTCCGGCATTTGCACATGATCGGAGAACATTTCGGCCGCGCAGGGCAGAGTCTGCAAATTCGGCCATTCGTCCGGCTTCCACAGTTTTGATCTCATCAGTGCTTTGGCACATTGCAAGAAACACACTTCGACCTCAACGGCAACCGCGACCAAAGGCCGTTTGCCTTGCGTGGTCAGAGGCGTCAGCCACGCTTCATCGCGAATGATCACTGCGCGGCCGTTGACGCGCAAGGTCTCACCAACGCCAGGGATCAAGAACAACAAGCCGATGCGGCCAGTCTCCAAAATGTTGCGGAAGCTATCGGCTCGTCTGTTGCCAAACCGATCGGGAATCAGCAACGTTTGGTCGTCCACGACATGAATACATCCCGGTGCGTCGCCGCGCGGTGAGGCGTCGCAACGTCCATTGGCCGAATGCGTGCTGATTACCAAAAACGGCGAATGGGCAATGAATCTCCTCATGTGCTCATCGAGTGATGTCAACTCCTTCTTGAGCGACATATTCGAAGGCGTGCCGATGATTGTCGCGAGTTCTTCGGCCGAGCGGACCTGCTCGGCAAATCGATCAAATGGCATGCGACTTCTCCAAAAACTGCCAAGCCCTGAATTTCTAATTAGTCCATAAGAGGGGTACGCTCGGAGCGGAAGTTCACCCAGCCGACGAGTCGTTCCCCCTGAGACGTGATATTACCTTGGACGCAGATTGATCGTACAGACTATCATTGGGCGTTGCAATCCAACCAGTTGCCGAGTATGAATTGCGAATTTCAGCGCCAACGGTTAAGTCGCGTCAGCATCGACGAATCGCAGTCCATCGGCAGCGTCGATGAGAGTGGAATTCAGCATTGCAGGGAAAGCGATACAAGGCTCGCCTGCATGCGAACGAGTGTTTGTGGTAATTAACGGGCGAACGCTGTTATCATGTGAGCTGTAATCCCAATCGGATATGGAATGTGTGATCCACCGGGATGATATGCAGCATGAGTGACCTCATTTGTTGAAGGAGAAATGTGTGAGCGACGATTATGAAAAGGGCTACTGGCAATTCTCCAAGATGGTTGGTGAGGAGAACTTTGGGAAACTGCTCGCGCGACTTAAATCCGTGTGCCCCGACTTTGAGAGAGAAGTCGTAGCCGTGGTCGGCGGAAGGATTTGGACGCGCGAGGGGATTGATCTCAAGACTCGATCACTATGCAGCATCTGTGTACTGGCCGCCCTCGGTCGTAACAATGCTCTAAAGCTCAATCTCCAAATGGCATTGCACAACGGGGCTCGAGTCGAAGAGATATATGAAGCCATTTTTCAAGTCGCCGTCTACGCCGGTTATCCAGCGGCGTGGGATGCGCTGGACAAACTGGCTGACGTTCTCGAAGACGAGAAGGCTTAGCCAGTGCTCGCGAACCTCCAGGTTGCGTGCCGATAGACATTTTTGCGATGGAAGCCCATATCTGCGGTCGCCACTGGATTTAGCGGATCGGTTCGAGACGCTGCGTTCGGCGGGTCCGGCAATAGCCGGTAGATTGTAACTACTGGCTGGCCGGTATCGCTAAAACTTTAGTTGGTGGGGAAAAGCAGCAGATATCTCGTCTGCGTTTGTAACGATGATTTTGGGGGTTGCTTTGTGATGGCTGTTGTGAAATCCATCGGCGGTCGCAGTAACTCTAGTCCCTACAGTAAGAAAGCCCTTCGACGTTCTCGTCGAAGGGCTTTCTGTCCAGTGGAGTCGGGACGACAGGATTTGAACCTGCGACCTCTACACCCCCAGTGTAGCGCGCTACCAGGCTGCGCCACGTCCCGAATTTGTTATCGATTCTGAATAGACTGCTTAGCCATTGATAACTTATTTCTTATTCGCACTTTATCGCACGACCGCCCGCTAAATTCAAGATAACCGAGTCACTTACCCGCTGTTGTGATCAAAATAATCGTCGAAAAGCAGTAAAATTCGCTGGTTCAAGCCGCCTCCCCTCACTGGATTCTTATCGGATGCGACAGGTTCGCGATTTCCGCTTTATATGTGACACGTTTTTTCGATGTGCTGTAAGTTGTTTTGGGGTATGTAGTTATTGTGTTATCAGGTTTTTAGTTTCCTGAAAACTTGTCTTGGCACAATTTCGAAAGAGGAGTAGAATCCTCACTCCTGAGTCCGTTTCCGGAATCTGTAGTTCTTCCTTTCATGTTGTTGTCATTTCTTGTTTCCATTATCAATGCCCAATCCTGAATTATCTATTTCTCTGAATTCAACTTCAGCCGCTTTTGAAAGGGTCAATGTACCATTAAAGCGGTGGTTTCTGGTTGCGCTGTTGTTGATGTTGACGAGTGGGCAATTTGGCTGTGTTCATCGAAGAATGACCATTCGTTCGGTTCCTTCGGGGGCGCTGGTGAAAGTAGATGGAGAGGAAATTGGATACACGCCGACCTCTGTCGATTTCACTTACTATGCCACACGTGAGATCTCATTAACGAAAGATGGATATGAGACGCAGACCGTGATGCAGAAAGTGAAGACACCGTGGTATCAGACATTTCCGCTGGACGCTGTCTCCGATAATCTGCTTCCCTTTGAGGTCACGAATCGGCACGAGTTTACTTATGAGCTACAACCCAAAGTGGTCGTGCCAACTGATGAGTTGCTGAATCGTGGTAACCTTTTGCGAAGTGATTCCCAAATTGGGCAGTAGGCTAAGTTTTTTCTCAGCTATTTTTTGCTCTTCTTTTGCGACGCTTGCGTGATGACAAATTCCAAAATGGCAAGACTGTCAGTATAGGAAGTCGAGTGTCCTTGTTCAGGTCGATCAATCAGCAATACGCTTTGATTGATTTGTTTGAGAATATTCATCAATCGACGCGCACTTTCTGGCGGGACCGATTTGTCCTGGCCTCCTACAGAAATACTGACTGGCATCGTCAACTTTTCCGGCCAGTACTCGGCACTGCGTTTTTTATATTCGTGTGGTATTTCCTGTTTCGTCCCGCCGAACGATTTACTGATGGCGGACTGAAAATTGTTGTATTCCAAATGGTTGGCAGTGGGATTCATGGCGGCGACTCCATCAATCAGTTTTGGGTGGAGTGCGGCAAAGGTCAGGCTAGATGAGGCTCCCATTGAGCCGCCGCAGAGAAAGACTTTGTCGATGTTGTATTTCGATTTGAGATCTTGAATGATTTGGACGAGATCCATTTCGGCTTTGGGACCCATCCAGGATGTTTTTGCGCGATAATCGGGCGAGATATAGATCATGTGATATTTGGCAGCGATATCACGGGCTGCTTTGCATTCGCCTCTCGTATTCTTAATGAATTGCCAGCGGTCCGATCCATGTCCGTGGAGCGTTATCAATACCGAATGTGATTTCTGATCCGATAATTTCTCTGGGAAATTTTCTGGCAGAAGCATGACGTAGTATTGTTTTGTCTGATCACAGTTCGCTATGAATTCAATGTCCTGGGGAGTGGACAGTTTCGTCCGTGGATTTGCGGCGATGGCCGAATTTAAGATGACCGATGTTAAAACGCAGAGGCTCAAAAATGTTTGAGAGGGTTTCATGGTGTAGCCGTTCAAAAGATAACTTCCTGTTTCAGGTTTGTTTACCAGAAAAAGCCGAAGAGAATCCAGATGGAAAGTGCAATTAACGCCAACGCGTACCAGTTTGGGTTTAAGTATTGCGGCGTTGGTCGCTCAAAGGGAGATTCCTTGATTTCAGTCAATTCCTGACGACTTTCAGTTAACCAATTCTGATTCGCTGGAAGATCTGCCTCTTTTGGTTCGAGCGTTGTTTCTATTTTAAGCCATCCCCATTTTAGGGTGGAAGCATACATGGCGATGGTGGTGACAATTATGGAGCAGGGTAAGGCATACCATCCATCGGAAATGATGGGACTGATCCAGTCAATATCATAAAAATTCTGACGGTGAAGAAATCCTACCAGTCCGTACAGCGAGCCAACAGACAAACCTACCAAACCACTTTCACGTGGGACGCGAGTCAGTACGCCCAGTAGGTAGATCGTAAATAAAGGAGTGACAAAAATGGGGATCAAATCTTTCAGAGCGTTAATCATATTGTCATAACGCATGATGAAAGGGATATACAGAAATCCTATCAGTAGAATGCCAACGGTGGCCAAGCGTGTGACTTTCAAATAATGTTTTTCAGTCTGGGTCTGGCAAATCCAGCGGGCATAAATGTCACGTGTAAAGAGTGCAGATAAAGCAG
>NZ_CALEMX010000577.1 GCF_937910335.1 uncultured Gimesia sp.
AAGCGAAGGAAGTCATCTGGGAAATGCGGGCTTGTACATATTCCCGTTTTACAGGATGGGATCTTGGTACGGGGAAGGAGGTTCAAAGTTTCAATCCGGGTACTGGTTTTGGAAAACTGGCTGTCACTCCAGATGGAAAGCTAGGCATCACCACTGCTTCTCTTAGAGAAAAAAATCGCGTAGTCGCGACGGAAATTAAGGTATGGGATCTCGTCAACCGCAAATTAGAACATTCATTTACCGCTCATCAAGGTTATGTCTACAGCCTGGATATTTCAGCTAATGGGAAACAGCTCATTTCAGGAGCAAACAATGAATTTAGTGTGTGGGATCTGGAGAGTGGAAAATTACTGCACTCTTATCAGGAGCAGATTGGCGATCTTCGTCATCTGGCATTATCGCTTGACGGGAAACGGGCGCTGACCAGTGCGGTCAGAAACAAGCAATTCGATATCAAGGTCTGGGACCTGACGAGTCATAAACTATTGCATTCACTAAAAGGGCATGATCGAGATATTACCTGTCTGGCCGTTTCTCCCAATGGAGTGCAGGCAATTTCCGGAGGTGCGGATCAAACTCTCAGAATGTGGGACCTAAATAACGGCAAGTTACTGGCAACTTATGTCTTAGATGACATGCCGCGGGATATTGCCATTGGTCCTGATAATCGAACTCTGATTGTTGGTTGCCTTTCTGGACGCGTCCATAAATTAATCATTGAGCTACCAGGCGAAATCAAGAATACACAGCCTAGTTCCACTTCGGGTCTCGTTGTCAAACAAACCTCTGAGAGACAGCAGAATGAAACGGCAAAAAATCTCGATCGCAAAATCAAATTTATTAATTCACTTGAAATGCACTTTGCCTTGATCCCGGCAGGGAAATTCATGATGGGAAGCAGCAAAGCCCCGGATGAAATTGCCAAGCAGTTCAAAACGAAATCATCTTCTTTTTTAAACGAATACCCACTGCATGAAGTGCAGATTTCGAAACCGTTTTACATAGGCATGCATGAGGTCACCATTGATGACTTCAAACAGTTTGTAAAAATGACCGACTATAAAACCGAATCTGAGCGAAGTGGAAGAGGTGGCGCCGGCTGGGATGATGCAACCCAAAAATTCAGTAACGGCATTCCCGCATTTAACTGGGCGAAAACGGGGTGGCTGAAAAGTGACTTTCATCCCGTCGTCAATGTGAGTTGGAATGACGCAGTTAATTTTTGTAAATGGCTTAGTATCAGGACCAAGTCAAAATATCGCCTGCCGACCGAAGCCGAGTGGGAGTATGTCTGTCGCGCGGGATCAAACAGTTTGTATTTTCATGGAGACGATGCAGAAATGCTGACTCAATATGGTAATATCTGGGACAGATCTGCCAGCCTGGAATTTCAACGAAACTATGCTCATCTGAAAGGGGTTTCATCCCAAGATGGCTTTGCATTTACATCGCCTGTCGGGAATTATGCAGCAAATTCCTGGTCAGTCTACGATATGCACGGCAATGTGATGGAGTGGTGCAGTGACTGGTTTGATGATGAGTATTACAAAACACTAGAGGGAAAAACCTTGATGGATTCTGGGGGTCCCGATTCGGGTTCCGCTCGTGTATTACGCGGTGGCAACTGGTCATTATTTCCTGAGTATGCGCGAGCAGCGTATCGTTCCAAACTCTCACCATCACGCTACTCGAACAGTATTGGTTTTCGAGTGGTTCTTGAACTCGAATAGCGGGCTCCTCTTCTCATCTGAGTTCGCAGTTTCTGAGATGAAAACGAGGCGCTTTATTTGGCAGCATTTGATTTCTTTTTTCCTCTGCCCTGTTGTCTCTTGTTCTTATTTTTTTTGTTGCCCCGGGACGCATCGTGGGGCGCATCAATGGCATTTTTGGCTGGGAACCATTGCGCTAACTGCTGTTTGACTTCTACATACTTTGCCTCTTCAGCAAGATTTTTCCACTCCATCGGGTCGTGCTTATGATCATAGAGTTCTTCAGTGCCATCCCTGTAACGAATCAAACGATATCGATTGCCGCGGATGGCATGATTCAGTCGTCCATGTGTGGTTAAAGCCGGTCGGTCCCAGGTTTTTGCGGGATTTTTGAGAAGCGGAACCAGACTGACACCATCCAGGTGTTTTCCTACAGGTAACGAACATAATTCACATAACGTAGGATAAATATTCATAAAGTCGATTGCCTGCTCACATTGGGAACCGGCTTTTGTGACTCCCGGTACGACCATCATCAGTGGCGCCCGGGTTGCTTCTTCCCAGAGAGAAAATTTGCGCCAATGATGTTTCTCGCCTAGATGCCAGCCGTGATCTCCCCAGAGAACGATAATGGTATTTTTCGCATGTGGACTGGCATCAACTGCATCGATCACACGCCCCACCTGTACATCAGCGAAGGCGATACTGGCTAGATAGGCTTGCACGGAATAACGCCAATTTTTGGTTTTCAATATTCTGGCATGATCGCCACCCGGCTTGGCCATTCGGACGCCGGCAGGTGGGAGATCATCTAGATCATTTTTCGGCACGTTGGGAAGTTGAATTTGATCGAGTGGATACATGTCATAATATTTACGGGGTACCTGCCAGGGCATATGCGGTCGATAGATGCCACAGGCCAGGAAAAACGGTTGATCGTGCTTTTTGCTTAGATAATCAATGGCATAACTGGCCATCTTATAATCGCTCATCTCCCGATCTTGCACATCGAGTACGCCCCAGATGATGGTTCCTGCACGACTATGAGGATCGTTCAAGACAGCAGGTGTCGGCTTGGGATCACCTGTCTGTTTTAAATAATGATCCCATGAAGCGGGATCGTTATAACGTCCGTGAAAGATTTTCCCCGATCCAATCGCCTGATAACCATGCTTCCGATAAAGTTGAGGTAGTGTGACTGCATGCTGCATTACGGGGCGCCAAGGTTGCGAATTCAAATAGACACCGGAACTGGATGGGCGAATGCCGGTCATCAATGCGGCTCGGGAAGGATTGCAAGCAGGTGCTGCACAATGCGCGTTCTTAAACAAGACGCCCCTGGATGCCAGGCGATCAATATTCGGTGTTTTACAATCGGGATGACCGCCGAGACAACTGATCCAGTCATTCAAATCATCGACGGCAATGAATAATACATTAGGGCGTGCTGTTTCCGCTGCGAAAAGACCTGTATTCAAAGGTAACGCCACCAAAATAAGAAACAGCGTCTCTAAAATCGAGCGATACATTAGCTTCTCCTGCCAAAGGGACGAAGTCTTTTCAATTAGAACAATCGATTATATCCGTTCAAAGCAGCGACACGATAGGCTTCTGCCATTGTAGGATAATTGAAGGTCGTGTTGATAAAATACAAGAGTGTATTCGCCTCGCCAGGCTGCGACATAATGGCCTGACCAATGTGAATAATTTCTGAGGCGTTGGGTCCAAAACAATGAATGCCCAGAATTTCGAGTGTCTCACGATGAAATAACAGCTTCAGCATGCCTGTGGGACGATTCATTATCTGCGCACGCGCCAGATGCTTGAACATGGAATGTCCTACTTCGTAAGGAATTTTTGCTTCTGTTAATTCCCGCTCGGTCTTACCCAGAGAACTGATTTCCGGACTGGTATAAATGCCCGTGGGAATATCGCTTACCAAAGCACGCTCGCATTCCCCATTATCCAGATGACTGGCCGCATAGCGTCCCTGCACATAGGCGGCACTGGCCAGTGATGGATAACCGATAATATCTCCCACGGCATAGATATGTGGTTGCGAGGTTTGAAAATCATCATTGACTTTGAGCTGTCCGCGTGAATCGGGTTGAATCTCCAACGATTCCAATCCCAGACTTTCCGAGTTCCCTGAGCGACCGGCGGCAAACAGTAAGGCGTCAGTCTTCAATTTCTTACCGGACTTGAGTGAAATAATCACACCGTCGTCAGTCCCTTCAATCGTTTCATAATACTCACAGTGCCTTAGCAAAACACCACTTTCGCGCATGTGATAGCTTAATGCATCGCTGATTTCGTCATCCAGAAAGTCTAACAGTGAACTACGGGTATTCACCAGATTGATTTTAATGCCCATTGTTCGCAGCATTGAAGCATATTCACAGCCGATGACCCCTGCACCATAGACTGTGATTGACCTTGGTGTGTAATCCATATCGAGCAGCGTGTCGCTGCAAAAGATACGAGGATGAGAAAAGTCGATATCATCCGGACGATACGGACGCGACCCTGTAGCGATGACCGCATAATCAAAAGTAACTTCTTCAGTCAGACCGTTGGGAGTATCGATTCGGATCCGATGCGGGTCTAAAAACCGAGCTTCCCCCTTTACTAAATCTACACCGTTACGATCATAAAAAGTGCGTCTCATCGAAACCTGTTTTCGGATCACCGAAGCAGCCGATTTTCGAAGTTCGGGAAACTCCAGATCCAGCGTCATTCCGGAACTCCCCGCTTGACGCACGTAGTTATTGATTTCTGACATTTGTAGAATTGAATACCGTAGCGCTTTACTCGGTATCGTTCCCTTATGCGTACAATTACCACCAATCTCGAAGAACTTCTCGATTGAAATGACAGATTTTCCCTGCTTGATGGCTTGCATCGCTGCCCCTTCTCCCCCGGGGCCTGTACCAATTACTGCCACATCATAATGCGTCTCTGACATCCCTGACTTTCCTTGATTTTTTGCATCGCTGCCTGCTGGAACGAGCTACCATTTCTCAAGCTGACAGTGACAAACTAATTTGACTATAATTGACGATGAAATCGCTTTCTTACCACCATAACGGCTCTGTAAATAAGTCTTCCACTTTCATGACAAGATCAGGCATGACGGTTCCTCCGGTGATCTTCCCTTTAATATCAATGACCTCACTGCCCCGCGCAGGAAGATATTCGAGTACCTCTTTTGCCTTGGGATCAATCACCCAGATCAATTCGACCCCCCCATTCACATATTCACTGACATGATCGTTCATGACCTGTCGCCTGGGATTGGTTGAAGCTACTTCGATAACCGCAGTGGGCTTACGCTCTGAGATTGCTTTGTCGGTCTCTTCAAATCGAGTTCCCGTTTGAAAGATACTGACCGCAGGAAACCGAACGGTGTCCGGATTCCGATTGAGCAACAATCCTAATTCAAAACAGGC
>NZ_CALEMX010000578.1 GCF_937910335.1 uncultured Gimesia sp.
GATTCGAGCCTGGATCGATTCCTGGCTCAACCCAAATGGGAAATATCGGTTTAAAGATCGACGCTAAACCCGATCTGGCAAAATCCAAAGTCAACCGCGCCATGCACACTACCAATACTCGCTCCAAAGAAATGATGAGCGAACTGAAAGAAGTACTCGATAAACAACCGTAAACAGAACACTCGCTCTCAGAATTGAATTCGAGCATCTATTCAGTAAGCGCATTGAATCACTCGCGAACGGTCATCAGAACAAATCAGATTGCGCCGACGAAAATATCTTGATTCGCTCTACAGACAAAGACGCGACTTGCTCTATGGCGATTACGTTACTCCATTTCGATCGCGGACGCGTTGGCTGTATATTTTTGAGAGCGGGTTGGCGGTAATTCCGTGCAGGATGATGCTTAACACCACAGTCCAGGTCACGGCGGCAATCAGGGTTGCATTTTCCGGAAGGTTCTTGTCAACCACGATCACAATAAACACGATACTTGCGAGACCACGAGGGCCAAACCAGCCGATGAACAGTTTCGTATCAGTTTGCAGTTTCGTGCTTATGACACACAGGAATACGGGCAACATGCGTACGACTGTCAAACTGAGTAATGCGTAAACGATCACCTGCCACGAGAGGTGTTCCATCTGTGGCCCGACTGCAACAGCACCGAAGGTAAACCAAGTGAGTAATGAGAGTGTATCGCCGGTCCCTTCTGCACTCCGCAAAACTTCTTTTTTGTGTTCATGAGTCAGCCCGCCAAAAATCAATCCTCCCACGAACGACGCAATAAAACCGCTACCTCCCAGCCATTGGGCGGTTGCAAAACACATTAGCGCCAGTGCAATAATGGGAACCTGCATCCAGGTACCGGCCAACCATTTGTGTTGAAAACAAAACTTTAGTAATTGACTACCCAAAACAGCAAAGATGATGCCGACAAGTGCGCCGACACCGATGGCTTTGAGCGGAAATTGAATAATCATACTCAGCGTTCCATTGCCGCTTACGTGTTCTGTTGCCAGTGTCAGGAAGATCAACAACACGGGAACACAGATGCCATCATTCAATCCACTTTCTACGTTGAGGGGTTCGCGAATCGAATCGGGAACGGCTTCATTCGTCACAACCGCTTTCCCTAAAGCAGCGTCCGTTGGTGCCAGCATTGTGGCAAGTAGTGCAATCGCAATCAGACTCATCCCATCGAACAGGATGTAACCTACACCGAATCCCAGCGCAATGGTCAGCGGCAGACCTATCAGCAGCAGGCGAATTGGTAACTGCTCGACACGGTGGAGGACCTTCAAATTGGCATTGGCAGAATCGCTGAAGAGAACTACGGCCAGCGTTAGTTCGGCCAGCGTTTTGAGACCTTCACCTTCTAAATTGAGAGAAACAATGTTCAGCACTGTCGGCCCACAGATCAATCCACAAATCACATAAATCAGTGCGCCGTTAATGGGCGTGCGTTCGAGTCGGGAGGCAACCAGACTGTAAAGAAAGGCAAATGCAGCGATGACCGCCAGGACCTGATATTCGGACATGAAGTTGTCTTAAGTGAATAGGAAATTGATAGATTGGATCTGACTTGTCAGAGGGGACGCGCGGTCGCATTGTAGCGAATGAATCATTCTCTAATATAACTATTGAAAGGGTCTAGACGACGATTCTGGCAGTATTTCTTTGTTGTTCAGATAATGATGATGTTTCGCTGTATCAGTGAGGGCACGGTTGGCGATAGCGATTGAGATGCCAACAAAGAGTACCCCTATAATTCCGATGCAAACACTTACGAATTTCCCTATGGATGTCTCAGGAGTGATATCACCATAACCGACAGATAACCCGGTAATTAATGTAAAGTAAATCGCATCTCCAAAACTGATCCCCTCATACCTCCAGATCAACACGCTACCCAGAAGCAAAATCAGCAGCAATGTCACAATGACCTCTTGAATGTAACGAGCGTAACGAATCCATGCTTTGAGAAATTCGGTAAAAAGAGGGAGGCGTTTTGCCAAATATTGCTTGATCATTAGTCTTGTCTCACATATCGAAATGTTACGTCTGCGGCTCGAATACATCAAATTCAGTCTCTCAACGACGATCTCATCGTTGTTAAAAATACGGACAGTGATCAGAAATAGCAATTCCAATCGACACGTTGCACGATGCAATGGAAAATATCCAACCGTCATCCGCCAGATCAATTGGCACCAATCAGCTAATGTGCGTTTTTGAGTTCAGATTCCATCTTTATTCAAGTTTGGTAATGCCTGCTTCAGGCGTGAAACGCCCTCCTTTGTAATTTTCGAGTCGTTCCACGAGAGAGAAGTCAAGTTCGTGACTCCTTGTCCAAGGAGTCAATCGTACCAAAAATGTTTAAGAGTCGTGCTGGCTCTGCTCCAGCGTTCTCTCGAGGAGCAGATCGTAAACCGGTCGGCTGCCCAATGACTGAGCGACGATGCTGGCGGTCATGCAGGTGACGATCAATGCCGGCAGAAGTTCGAAGCTGGCTGTCATTTCCGCTACCAGTACAATGCCCGTCAGCGGTGCCCGCACGGTTGCGGCGAACAAGGCCCCCATCGCGGCGATTGCAAAACTGCCGGCATGCACATTCACGTGCGGAAACATTTCTTGCGCGACGTTGCCGAAACTCATACCGATGATCGCACCCAGTGCCAGCATCGGCGCAAAGATACCGCCGGGAACACCCATTGAGTAACTTAATAAAGTCATGATCCACCGAACAACAAACAGTGCCAGTAGAACACTCAGCACGGGAGACTTCGAGAACAGTTCTGTGGCCAAACTCTCACCACCGCCAACAAAATCGGGTGCCACCATCACCAGTGCCCCCGCAACAGCGCCGACCGAGCAAGCGACGATTAGCATCGAACGTCGACTTAACTGATCAGAGACGTGCAGGCATCTTAGTAATCCGGAATTGAATCCGGCCCCCAAAAAACCAATCAAAGCTCCTAACACCAGATTAAAGGGTAAGAAGTAAAGAATTTCTTTCGGAGGGGGTAGGTTCGGCAGCCAGGCCTGCAGTTGGACCGGTAATTGTGGCATCGACCCAAAGACCTGGTCACTCACGATATTGGCAGTGACACTCGCAATAATTACCGCGTGTAAAGAAGCAAAACTGTATTTGAATCGGTGACGCATTTCTTCGATCATAAAGATAATCGCACCCAATGGCGCGCTAAACGCAACACTGAGTCCCGCAGTCGCGCCTGCGGCAAGGAGTGTATTCATGGTATCGGTACTGGCCTTCGTTCTCTCACCGACGATCTTTCCGATGCAGCCGCCTAAGTGAATCGTTGGACCTTCTCGACCCAAAACAAGACCCGCACCCATTGACAGCACACCGCCAATAAACTTGATGGGGAACACGTATCGCCAACGAACGGGCCTGAGGCCTCCCATCGCACCTTCAATTTCCTGGATGCCACTTCCCGCAGCTTCCGGCGCAAAGCGACGCACGAGCAAAACTGAGGCGCCGACCATCACTGCTCCCAACAGCGCAGCGACCAAGATGATCAGTGTCCCATCACCGGAGAACAGCACGGGGATTTCCGAATAAAGATCAAAGGTTACATTTACACAATAATGAAATGCCGACCCCATGACACCTACGCCAAGCCCAATCACCAGTGCCAGAAAATAGATCCACAGATCCTTCCGCAAATCGAATCTCTGACTTTGCCCGTCTTCTTCCATACCAGTATCCCTCTTTGGAGATTGATTATTCTATGTGCATCCTGTTGCACGGTTTAGGAATGATATAAATGACAGGCAGGCATGATACCTTTTATTGCATCCCTTTAATATATCCATTCTATGGGAATTGCACGTCCGACGACGATATAGCCCACCGAAAGCGAGTAGCAAATGGAGGCACCGGCGGTGATACCCCAGAAAGGGTGTTTCAATAAGGTGCCGACAACCGCAATCAATAAACCGGTGATAATCCCCAGTCTAAACGCCTCGCTTATGGAGTCGAATGATAGATGAATATCAACCGCGCTGAAATAGAGATGACACATCGCAATGACGAATAGACTGACGAAGCACAGGACAAAAGGCATAGCGAATCTCATCGTCCGTTGTTTTGTCATATGATCCAAGCCCTCCTGTGTGCGTCAGTAGCCTCTAGCGAGAAAGCAAGTCAGGCAGAATAAACGGCGGCAAGCTAAAATTGTTTGACGATCAATCGTCTCGACGTCTGATATTTATTCTGAACCCAAAGACGGGCAATACTAGATCAACTCTTTAATCGGCTGGGCCTGATCGACCAGATACATGGGACGTCCGGAAAGGTCGTCAACCGTTGCGGTATTCACGTCGATTCCCAGATTGTGATACAGCGTGGCAAAAACCTCGTCGTAACCGACCGGACGATCCTTGACATGTTCGGCGAAACGGTTCGTTGAACCAATGACCTGCCCGGTGCGCATTCCGCCCCCGGCCAGCATGGCACAAGAAACCTTTGGCCAATGATCGCGACCGACGGCTGGACTGATCCGAGGCGTTCGGCCGAACTCTCCCCACACAACCACGGAAACGTCTTTGTCCATCCCGCGGTTTTCCAAGTCTTCCATCAACGCGGTTAACCCTTGGTCGAGCATCGGAAAATGTTCTTCTTCATGCTCGAAGATGGTACCGTGCGGCTTGCCATGCCAATCCCAACGACCGTAAGCCAGCGTTACGCAACGTACGCCGACTTCGACTAGACGTCGCGCCATGAGAAAATAATCGTTCAACAAAGGCCCTGCGTCACCATAACCGGCGGGTTTGGTCGAACCGCGGCCATAACGATCTCGCAATTTCGGATCTTCTTTTGACAAATCCAAAGCCTGTGCCAACTTGCTCGACGTCAGAATGCCAAACGCTTGTTTGGTGTAAGCGTCGATTCCCTGCATATCATCGACCACTTCGGCACGTCGCCGCATATTATCGAGTGAAGCCAACAGCGCTTTGCGATCATCCAATCGCTCTGCATTGACCCCGTTGAGGATCATGTCTGCTTTTCCTTCCGCGCTCGGCTTGAAAGCGGAATGAGCCATTCCCAGAAAACCAGGCTGCCCCGGGTCCGCCCAGGGAGCATTACGCATTCTTGGTGACAAACCGATAAAGGGAGGCACCACCGGGTTGGTCGATTCGTGCAGCTTAGACAATGTCGACCCTAGTGAAGGCCAACCCCCTTGCGGCTGCTGACGGAACAATCTGCCTGTCATACATTGGAATGAAGCATGTCGATTATCGGAACCAGCCATCGAACGAATAAACGCAAACTTGTCGGCCACCTTCGCCAGCTGCGGCATCAATTCGCAAATTTCGATACCGGGAACATTGGTGGCGATCGGCTCGCGCGGGCCACGAATTTCGGCGGGTGCTTCCGGCTTGAGATCAAACCAGTCCTGGTGCGGCGGACCACCCGATAGAAAAATCATGATGACCGACTTTTGAGAGTCCTTCTTGCCGGAAAGATCCTGCGCCTGCAGAATTTGTGGTAACGACAAACCCCCCATGGCCAGAGAACCGATCCGCAAAAAATTGCGGCGGGAAACCCCGTCGCAGAAGCGGTGTTTTTTGCCACTCTCAATGGTCAACATAAGGCAAGCTTTCTGGATGCACGTCGTTCCGAGAAAATGTGATCTCAACTACTCTTAATTCAAGCTGTCATGATAAAGGGGGTTATCGGAAAGATCAACACATTTTGATGAGTGAATTGAGAGGGTAATGGTCCCATTGGGGGAGGAATCGCCCCGTTTGCAGCAAAAGCAAATCGGTCTATTCACTTTATATGAAAGGACTTGCGGCGATTCGACCATGACAATTTTGTGCGAGTACTTATCCTTTACGCAGTTCGCCGAAGGCACGTTCCATCGCGTGTTGCAGCATTAAACCATCGTTGGCATACACGACCAGCCGGGCGCCTTGACGAATTGTCCGGACTGCCTGCTTTGTTGTACCGAACCAGCATCCGGCTGCGACATGATGTTTTTCGGCTGTGTCGATCACCTTTTGAATAGCGGCGATTAATTCCGGGCTGTCATATTCGCGGGGGATGCCCATGTTGGTCGTTAAATCGCCGGGCCCGACGAAGACGGCATGGACGCCGGGAATCGAACAAATCTTTTCCAGATTCTCAATGCCGGGCACCGATTCGATCATCGGGATAAACAGCGTGTTTTCGTTTCGTTTTTCGATGTAGTCCTCGGTCTTTTTATTGGCCCACTTGCCGGTTTCTAAAACGCGATTCAGTACGATGCCTTTCAGGGGTCGATAAACGGCGGCTGCCGCCAGTTGTTTCGCCTGTTCGTATTCCTCCACATAAGGCACTACCACCCCATCAAAGGTATCACAGACCCGCGCCACATCCGCGGGATCACGACTGTGCGTACGTGCCAGACAGGCGATGCCCTTCGACGCCAACGCATATTTCAAAGGCAGGAACTCCGCCAGATCCAGCGTCGTGTGTTCGGGGGTCACGATCACAAAATCGAGCGAGTTAGGAGGAATCGATTCCACCATCGCCGGCACCACCGCATGCTGGAACAACGAACCATACACGGTTTCGCCTTTGATGAGTTTGTCCTTAATTTGTTTAACCAGCATAGCCGCCTCGCAATGTTAGTGGGAATAATAATAGCATTTCGTAAAAATTGATCTTCTCTATCATGCCGACACCGAACGAAGATGTAAAGAAAAAGCGGCGACTATGAGGGTTCATAAGCTCGAAACACCTTATCGTCTTTTTCTTTAATCCAAATATCAAGTATTTTTTTTAACTCAAGATCATCCAAAGGCCTGGTTGTTCCTGACTGACGATAGTTGATTATCCAGCTGCCATTCACCTCAGTAAGGTAAATACCAGCCTCCCAACCTCGAATATCTGTATACGATTCTGCTGGTAATTGGCCAACTAAAACGCGGATGATTTCTGATTTTTGAGAGGCATCAAGCTTTCTCAAAAAGACATCGGCACCACTCGCTTTTAGATATTCAATAATCTCAGCTTGATTCATTTTTTTCACATAATTTCTAAAACAGCATCGGCAACATCTAAGGCAGGAAACCCTGTTTTCTTAACCCGCATTTCCCAGATGACTTCCCTCGCTTTGGCACGTAATTTGCGCCA
>NZ_CALEMX010000579.1 GCF_937910335.1 uncultured Gimesia sp.
ACACTATTAATACATTGTGCAACCCAGAGTCCTTCTAATTGGTTGTGTTCGAATTGCGAGTCTTTAGGATCGAGATTTTTTAGCCAGACTTTAAAGTCAGTTTCTACTTTTGCTTGTCCCCGCTCACGCAGGACATTTTTGGCGTTTTGACGCGTCCATTCTTCGGGTAGCTTTAACGCATCCAGCAACTCCTTATTGGATGCTTCTACTAACTTTGGACGGGGTAGTGTCGGTTTGCCTTTATAAGTTACGCGCCAGATGCGTCCGTGGGTATGATCGCGGCGAGGATCACGGAAATCGACTTCGCCGTGTTGAATAATCGGATTGTACCAATCGGCGATGTAGATTGCTCCATCAGGCCCCATTTTGACATCAATAGGGCGAAAGGCGACGTGGTCAGTTTTAATAACTTCTACCTGCTCTCGAGACACATAACCGGCTTCATTTTCTGTGACCACAAACCGGCACACACGATGCCCGCGAAAATCGTTGGTGATCATATTGCCCTGCCAATCTTCGGGCAGATGGCGACCGCTCAATATTTCTAGACCACAGTGCTTGGGACTACCTAAATTCAAGCCTTTCAAAATACGGTCCGCACCGACAGCCGTCACAAAAGCGGCACCGGGGAATGTGTAATTGATCCCGTGACCATATGCACCATCAGTACAAAATGATTGCCCCCAACGATCAAAATGATGGCCCCAACTATTGACCATGCCGCGCATCACAACTTCCAGATCCATCGATTCGGGACGATATTTCCAGATGCCGCCTCCATTCAGACGACGCACACCGTGCGGGGTTTCAATGTGACTATGAATATAAATCGACTGATTAAAATAAAGATGTCCACCTGGACCCCAACGGAGAGTGTGCAAGATGTGATGTGTGTCCTCGGTTCCGAAACCTGCTAGTACGGTCTGTCGCACGTCCGCTTTGCCATCACCGTTTGTATCCTTCAGATGCAGTAATTCCGTGCTGTTTCCAACATAAACCCCACCATTGCCGGGCATGACAGCGGTAGGTATCAATAAACCATCCGCAAAGACAGTCGTCTTTTCTGCTATTCCGTCGCCATCCTGATCTTCTACTACCAGAATTTTATCATTGGCCTTTTCACCTGGTTTGATGTGAGGGTAAATCTCTGAGGAGGCGATCCATAGTCGGCCTTGGGCATCGAAATTCATCTGAATTGGCTTCGCAATTTGTGGGTCCGCTGCGTAAAGATTGACTTCAAACCCATCAGCGACTTTGAACGACCTACGTTCCAGTTCAGGATCGACGGGGGGAATGTCCGTCAAATCGCGTTGTGCCCATGTGGTGGAATTGCTCAGCAAACAGAGCATACAAAAAGCACAATGAAAAATTATTTTCAGTGGAAGAGTGGCTTGATTTATCACAGGAACGATCCTTTAGAGATCAAAGACAATTTAAGATAATTATCGTAAATAGAAATAATTGATGGAAGCTATTGCGATGAAATCAGTCTGTGAATCGATGCTTCTCTTTCTTCAATCATCGGGATGAACTGCGGCAGCTCTTTGGCATTCTGGCCCTGTTCATGCTTGCGGAATCCCAACAGATAAGTAATATTCTGAGGTCGCCAGTTATAAAAGTAGAGACGGTTTTTTTCAAACGCAAATTGCCGCACTTCCTGTTCAACGGAAGGTGACAAAGTAACGGGATGTATGCCGAGATCATTGGCAATAATATTAGCGCCTTTCTCATAGCCAGCTTTTGTTAAATGAATTCCGTTTGTAGTCCAGTTCAATTTCGGTTTACCTGCGGATTTAGGGATCAACTGGGAAAACAGGTCGATATAGTAATGGTTTCCTTGTGCAGCGATTTTCTGCAGCAGGTCTGCGTAGAGTTTCAGGTCGCGATTATGGGATGTGGGATCTGGCAATGGATGCCCTGCATTTTCAGAGCGATGTGGAGAAACAATCATTATTTTCGCACCTGTCGGTTTCAAATCTTTTAGCAGTTTTTGCAATTGTTTTTGAAATGCGGGTAAACCTGCTTCACCCGCATATGCTTCATTACCACCATAGCCGAGCAAAATTAGATTTGGTTTCAGATCTTTGACTTGTTTCAGCATCCGTTGATATCCGGCGGCAGGTGGATCAAATATTCCGCGAGAGTCAGCCCAGACCGTATCGGCACTCCAACCCAGATTGCGAAAGGAGAGCTTCGCCTTAGGAAAGCTTCGCATGAAGACACTTTCCCAACTTCCATATTTCTGAGCTCGTTCGATCAGAGTATTACCCAGAAAAATGATTCGGTCACCCGATTTCAGTTCGAATGGAGGCGGACCTGCGAATATGCGTTGCGAAGATAAGAACACTAATAGAAGTAAACAGAAGGTGAGACTCTTTTTCACGGAACGACCTCTGAAGATGACTGTGATAAATAGATATTACATCTACGCTAAAGTAACAGGCGACGGGAGGAACATCAAATCAGGAATATGAAATTTCAAGTGAAAAAAGATTCGAATCCCGATGCCTAACAGTCGATTTTATTAGCATTGTAAAGTTATTTGAAGCATTTGCAGACTAATCAGGAGTCTGCCGACAACTCATCTCGATCCTTCTGTTGCCAGATAGGCGTAGTGAACACTGTGGTTTGTGGATCAGTGGAAAATTGCCCTTCATCAAAATAATCGGTTTCGACCTCCTCGATCCAGAGGCGTAATTCATTTTCGTAATCACTGGGAAGATCACTTTTGACAAGCAGCCGATGAAATTCAGCTGCACCTTCTTCACCTAGATCGGCGACTTCAGCACTCTGAAACCGTTCATTGGGATTGGGATGAACAAGCCGATGAATCAGTTTCATTAATGGTTCGCTTAAAGCAAATTCTTCAGTGGGAAACCATTGTGGGAGTTGTTGCAGAATATTTTGTTTCGCTTTGATCAACTGGTCATATTTCAGATTTCCAAAAGGTTGAAATCCGGTAATGACTTCGATCAGAATATATCCCAGGCTGGCAAGATCAGATTGCGGAGTTGCCCGCTCTCCCAAAAGTACTTCAGGGGCAGCATAGGTCGGCGTACATGGTTGATTGGGAGGCAAATTGTTTAAATCGATTGCAGAACCAATATCAATAATTTTCACGTTACCACTGCGTTTGAGCATAATATTAGCCGGTTTCATATCACAGTGGATAATATCATGCCGATGTAAAGCAGCTAAAGCCGCTAGACATTCGCGAAGAATTGAGACTGCTACTCCCGGCTTGAGACGTGGTTGCTGAACCCCTTTCGTAAATACATTATTATTGATATTTTTCCATCGGCGCGACGTAACCTGTTCACGAATTTGTTTAAATGTTGCCGGTGTGAGCAGACTGCGCAAGTCATATCCATCAACCCATTCCATTTCCATGATATAGATGTGATCGCGTTTGACAAAGTTCTGGACGGCGACGAGATGATTATCCTGAACACGTGCCACACGTGCGGCAACCTGGGCCAGCCGACCCATCTCATTGAGATAGAGAGTACCACTGTTATAAGGTTTGGGAGAAAATAGTTTGAGCGCTATAGGTATATTAAATCCATCTGCCCCCTCACGTGCACTCAGATAAACAACTCCTTGTCCACCAATTCCCAGGCAACGTGAGAATGTCCGACGATTCGTCCATTCCAGACGATTATTATCAAGCAATTCCTGATAATGCTGATTCAATTCTAATAATGATTGCGGTTGAGAAGAGGGGTGCGTGGTCAAAAGAGATCCGAATGTTCTGTAACAGAATAGTTATCGTTCTCAGTCTTATTCAGACTCAGAAACAATGATAAACGATGAGGTAATTTTAGCCCGAAATCTATGATTTAATATCGTTAAAAAACAGAAAATGAGAAGCTACCAAAAAAAATGTTGCTTTTTTGAGGAGAGCTGTTAAACAATAGAGGCTGGAAGGGCATT
>NZ_CALEMX010000580.1 GCF_937910335.1 uncultured Gimesia sp.
TTTCCAACAATTTGCGATCAAAAACGACGTTGATCACCAAGGGCCAGAGGAGGAAAAGAGCCTCTACGAGCAGTTCTGTGAATACGACACGGGACGAAACGAGGGGCTATATAATCCGATGGTGGGGTTGTGGAATGACTATATACACGACAACCTGACCGATCCTGTTCGGCAGAAAGTGGCACGGATGCTTGAAGACCCAGAATCGGATGTGTCTAAAGTCTCACGTTGGTTTCGTGCTGTACAAATCAAGGCACGAGCCTTGGAGACGGGGGAGTGTGAAATTGACTGGAAAGCTTTTGGGCCGCGTGGCGAAGAATATCTGAAGTGGGAAGAGTTAATCGAATCGATAAACGAGAAGAATGAACAATGGAGAAGGGAGCACGGTGAAAGCGACAACACCGTGTGACGCACTGTTTGACGCAGTCGCAGACATCACCGACAAACTTGGTAATCGGAGCGATGAGATTGCGCCGTTGTTCTTGAAGACAACGGAAGACAAACTAAAGGAGCAGTGTGAATCGTATCTTCAGCGATTGCTTGCTCATAAAACGGTCGATGAGATAGCAGAAGAAACGGGGCTTATTCGCTCCACTGCGGGCTATGCAAAACAGGGCAAATCCGGTTTTGCGAAATACCAAGAATTGGTCGCCCACTACCACAATCCCGACATTCTGTTTCCGTCTAGTTCGGAACGTGTTGCCGCCGGATACGTCCGTGCGATGACCTTCATTCGCAAGATCATTCGGCAGCCGATTATTCGACCGATAGATGAAGAAATCTATCAGTATCTTCGCGTTCTCTTGTCGTCAAACGAGTGGGTCGTCGCAACGGAACCTGCTAATCCTGATTGGAAAACAATCAACCGTATCGGGCCAGGATTGCTACAAGCGGCTCACCAGTTTATCCACGAACCAACTATCGAAACAGTTCCACATCTCGTCGATATCAGCCAAGCATGGTTGACGATATGTGCAGTTGTGTATTTTCAACTTCCTGAGAAGTGGCAAGAGAGATGAGTACGAAATTACAAGAAGCCATTGCACAGTGTTCTAGCCTCGAAGAAGCGGCAGCGAAGATCGTGGAACGGGCACAGCATATGGAAGACATCGCTTGGGAAAAGATTCCAGGTGGTGAGGAGCATGCGGAGTGGGAACAGTTCATCGCTACACTACCAACAGCACCAACAAGTGTGAGCACTGTCGTTGAGGAATCAGTAGGGACACACACAGGGTCTACAGACGCATCAATTGTTGAACCAGAATCTCAACAGAAACAAGTGAAGGCAGAAGCTTTGACACTTCTCCGAAATGCAGTGGATGAATCGCCCCCATCGAACCCAGCGGTGCTGATTGAGCTAAAGCATCTTGCATATATTTTGGAGAATACGGCACAGCCCGAACTTCCCGCTCTCTACACTCATCAGCTATTAGAAATCCGTGAACAGCAACGCTCACTAGCATGGCGGTATCGAAGACCGCACGTCACCGCGACAATTGTATTGTCCATTGCAGCAATCGTGTTTGGAATGCTGTGGCTCGCCAAGAGAGCGGAAGTGGATTTACTTCATAAAGTCATACAGGACTCAACCGGTCACTTCACGATGAAGGTGAGTGATCGGGTCATTGACGTTGCTGCCGATCCATTCAAACCCTTGTTTTATGAAGCCACCGGAACAAATGGAAATTGGATCGAATATGGCCCGCAAACATTCTCACACAGTTACCCTGGAGTTGTAAAGTCAATAAAGCGCATACTGCCAGGTAATGAAGAGATCCCAAAAGGCGTGCCAGGATATATAAAGATTACACTTGCGCCTGAGTTCCAAGGGTACATTAGAATTCGACAAGGGGACAACGAAGAAGATGTGGTCATAACAGCAGATCGCAAGAACACAGAACTGAAGAATCTGGATGCTCTTCAAACCAGCATAAGAGAGCAAATGTATGGTGTTGTGGGAAATATGCGGTTGAACGGGCGTTCGGCAGACGATATTAAGGTCACAGTGAGGATGCTAGAGAAGGTTGAGAACTTGACGACGGAATATGAGAAGAAGGCCGCAGAGGCAAACAGACAATTGCTTACTATACAGTCAATACCGCCAGCAAATCGAAGTTCAGAAGAATGGGGAAAGCTGGATGTTTTACAGCAATCGGTTGCGTTTAATAATTATGCGACAGATAAACTGAAACGATTCGATACGGAAATGAGGAATTGGGTAGACGAGCAGATGCGTGATATGAAGGAAATGGATAAATAGTATATCGAGACATGCTGACTCAGTCATACCGAATCGCATACGCTGGACTTTCAGCCATTCGCTTTTCACTCCTTATATACCGTTGCGTCACTTCTGCTGTGGCATGGCCTGCAAACGCTTGCAAGTCGATGATGTCAAAGCCTTGCCGTCTGGCTTGACTCAAAGCCGTTACCCGCAAGGAGTGGACGGAGATACCACGGGGAAAGCCCAACTGCTTGCTGTATTTTTCAAGTAAGTTCTGCACTGCCCTGGTGGTGAGATGCTTATCATCCCAACCATCACGACCTCGGCCACGGGCTGTTCTGGTCGGACGGAAGAGGGGAGTATTGGGGTGCTCTCGAAGACCGACAATATTGAGATAAGCTTCCAGTTTTTCGCCTGTTTCAGGATTAAGGGGAATGCGACGATGCTTACCGCCTTTTCCATAGACATCGTACACACGATGCACTCCAGTTTCCCGGTAGTCCTTGACCTTCAGGCGTACCAGTTCTCCAACACGAATGGCACCAAAAGCCAGCGAGGCGAACATCGCTGCATCTCGATAGCCAGCGGGGGAGTCATCGGGAGCATCAAGCAGTTCTCTGCATCGATGCGGATCAAGCTCTGGTGTGATGCCATCCTTGGGGACGGGTGGGGCACTCACGAAATGGGAGTGTGCAGGGTTTGCCCCCGTGTAGCCGTACGTCTTCAGATAGGAAAAGAGGGAACGGACAGCAGACACTTTGCGGGCAATGGTGCTGTTGGTGCATCCATCCTGCATCAATACATCGATCCACTTGGCAACGTGCATCGGACGGACGGAAAGAAGCTGCTCAAGATGGGTCGGATCGACACCATAAAATTGCATGAACTGTGCAAGGTCCCGGTCATAGGCATCCCGCGTATGATGCGACCGACTCTTGAGTAGCCATGCCTGCTTGACTTCCACAATCTTGCATCGTAACAAATCGGCAGGTAAGTCAATGCTACCACCGAACACCGGAGCAATGCCACCATCATTCTTACGAATGGTCAAATCATTCGTTGACAGAATACTATTTTGGCCTGTGGTGTGATGTTCATCGGACAGAGGTTGAGGGGGTAGATCATGCTTCGCATAAAACTAGTTATGCGAAGTATACGTCTGGCAGAATCATAACATGGGATCATTGTAGAACACCATAATAAAACACCATGAGTTCATATATCTGTCAACACAGTAACCAACTAGCGAGTTATGAAAACGATGCTGTTATCATACTCTTCAATCCTTAATCTAATATCAGACTGTTCGCCCATCGAACTTGCGTTTTGGCTTGATGCTTTATTCATCTATCAGTGATTTTTCGACTTCATCAACAAATTGTGAACGGCCGTTATTAAATCTTCTACCGTATTGATTTTTGCACCACCCAGAGTAAAGCAGATGTACTTCATGGCGGGCACGAGTCAGTCCCACATAAAAAAGTCGTCGTTTTTCTCTCAGTGTGTCTTCCGAATCGTTATTCCAGGGGATTCGCCCCTGTTCTAATCCGACTATAATTACCACATCATATTCCAGCCCTTTGGCTGAATGCAGTGTTGTTAATGTAAGGTGGTCTGGTGAACCGCCTTGACCACCAAAGAAGGCGACTGTGATTGTATCTAGTTTTCCATTTGCTGAGCTGACTTTGAGAAGATTCTCAACTTTATCTTTGTCATCCCGCAAACGTGGTTCAGAATCTATGGTTTCTTGTAGGCCATGCTTTAATAATTTAGATAGCCAATCACAAAGTTTCATGTCAGGTGTACGATGCTTGAAGAGGAAACTGACCAGTTGGGTTCGGGCGTGCCTATGTTGTAGAGATGAATCAAGGCGTTCATTAAAAGCCAGCCATCTGCTAATCAGTTCGGATAGCCTGACATTCCCATCCTTCCAGGCTCCTGCGCACCAAGCGGCGCAATCTTCAAGCCAATAGGTGACAGGTGATGGCTGGTAAGGATTGTTCCCATCAATTCGCACAAACTGCCAGTCTTTCTGGGAAACAGCTTCCGCGATGATATTTCCATCGTTCTTATCGAGATATAAAATAGCCACATCGCCCAGCCCCCGACCTTTCCGACGTAGTAGAGCTTCTGGGACAATTGTGTCGCAAACATACTTTACCTGATCAACAAGACCGCCAGAGCATTCTTTAAAGTAAACTATTCCAGCATCTTCATGACCGGATTCGAAATCACGACTTTCCGCCAAGGCAGCCTTTGACGCTTGAATGATCTTTTTGCCACAACGGTAATTCAGCTTGAGTTCAACAGGCTCAACATCACCACGGGCTGAGAGTTTCCGCAACAGAGCTGGTTCCGCCCCAGTGAATCCATAAATGGATTGATCTGGATCGCCAACCGCCAACAATCGCATGCCACCCTGAAAACAAAGACATTGGACAAGCTGATCTAGTGGATGTCCCAAATCTTGATACTCATCTACTACCAGGATGGGAAATCGAGCAGTGAGCGATTTTCGCACCCACTCGTGTTTCTTGACGAGATGAAGGCCGATTAAAACCATACCATCAAAATCGATCAAGCCTTTCTCATCAAGTATTCCTTCATAGGCTTCGATAACTTTTGCAGCATCTTCGTCCTTTGTTCGCCACTCTCCTGATTCTCTATCCAAAATTGTTCGACGATATGCATCAAAACGAATATCCCAGCGGTTTTCAATACCGATGGTTTTCCCTAATGCTTCTTTTTGAATTGAGTTTGTTTCAACTGTTGATGCGATAGAAATCGGATACGTTTTAGGAAGCTTCGCCAATTGGGCATAGGGAAGAACAATATGTTTCAGACAAAATCCATGTAGCGTGCCTATTGACGCTCGGTTCCCATCGTCAACGCCAAGTGTTTTTAGACGACGCTTAAGTTCTCTGGCGCACTGATTATTATAAGTTATGCAGGCGATACCTCTCGGAACCTTAACATCCTCAGTTAGCATCCGAGCCATTTTGATAGTCAATGTCTTAGTTTTGCCACTTCCCGGCCCAGCCAGCAACACACAATGTCCAGTGGAATTATATGCTGCCCACTGTCCCTCATTGTTACGAAGATCTTTAGCTTTGAGTATGTAAGACGGCTTATGCAAGCTGGCTTTTCTCAGCGACATATTTCACCCCCTTCAAGATGTACTCAGGACAGTTTTTTTCTCCAGCGACTTCGAGAATACTCGCAAGGCGTTGGGCAAAACGGCCTTTGCCAACGTCATCTATATCTTTAAGAAATCTCTGTGTAGATTCTTCAAAGGGTTGTTGTAATAAATCTGGTGTCTTAGCCAGTTCCTTTATTCGTTCTTTGGCTTTTCCATTTGATGATGTCGTCTCCATTGCCTCCAAAAACTGGCTGGATAAGCCCGTAATAAATAAATCGATCTCAAACGTATGAGAATTCATAAAAACACCCAGCTCAGGTGCCATATTCAGTAAATCTTCAAACTCATTGTCATCCCATGTGCTTGTTTCAATCAACGCACGAACCATTTCATTGACAACTCGATTTGGCCCCAAAGGGTCCCGGTCTTTCCCGTCCTTGGGCTTACGTGGATCAAAATCGGTCAATGCAGTGAATGGTAAATCGAGTCCATTGGGGCCGAGAAGCGTCAAATATGGATAGAAGTTCGTTCCTGAAATTGAGCAAACTGCTATTCCCAGTTCGTCTAGATCATAGCCGTTATTCTTGGCAAGTACTGGCAGCAAGAAACGCTCCGCATCGCCTTCGACAAGAATTACTCCTTTGGCAAACAATACTTCCCCTCGATTCACATCTAAATACCGCTCAAGGTCAGCCAAATCATTAGTATCAAGCGATATTCCCGCAGTTGATACCGCTTCAGTCGCACTGCCATTCTTATTTTGTTTTAGCAGCACGATGTCATTTAAAGGCGTTACGCTGGCGATATGGGGTGAGTGTGTTGTCATCAAAACAGTAGATGATGTCTTAATAGTTTTACGCTGGCCGAACCCACGAGGTCTGAGGTAATTTCTAAAAATCAACCGTTGTAGAATTGGGTGTAGATGAGCCTCTGGTTCTTCAATAGCCCAGAACGTATGGTCTCTATCTCCATCAGCTACCATCTGTTCATACTCTAGTGCTTTCAACGCAAAATACAATAGATTAGCTGAGCCAAGACTTGCGTCGTTGATTCCACGTTTTCCATTATCAATGTAAACACGCAAGGCACGAATCAGTTTATCTGCTTCGGTGGGGGTAAAACGCAATGCGGTTTGGAGCGACTGGCCTTTGCCCATCATATCCACGAGCTTCTTTTCAATAGCATCAGCAACCGCTTTAACCTCCTTTATTTCAGTAAGTTCTGCAGTTGAGACATTTACTTTATCCGCTAGTTTTTCAAGAGTCTCCGCTTCGACTTCTCCCGCGACTTGATCAAGCAAAGGTCGCAATGGTGATCGCGTCCAGCGCATCAGGTCGCCTTCGCAATCTCTCATTGCGGGAAAAAGATCCATCGGCAATCGCTGACGCACCTGATAACTGACAAAGTTTTCTGTTCGATCACCACCGTAGATCACAAATTCATAATCAGAATCTTTTTTGGGATCACCTTCCAATCCTGGTAGTGGTCGCCATTCGTAGGTCAGACGGGAAATCATTGGTTCTGGCTCGATGAGGTGTTCCGCCAACACCGCCAGTTGGTTCTCATTGTCCTCAAAGTCTGCGAGATCCACAGATATACGGATCAAGTCTTCTTCCCCAAGCGGTCGAGTTAAGCCGTCCCAGAAATCCTCATCGCGGAGTTTCCTATCGGAATCCGGAAGGGATGGGTCGAGAATCAGTCGCAACGCATACAGGATGTTGGATTTGCCGATTTTGTTTTCACCAACAATGACGGCATTTTCGCCAAGCTTGATATCTACTGCGTTGAAATTCCTGAAATTGCTGATTTGTATTCGCGATATTCTCACTGAGCAAAATTCTCCCTCTGAGCTATTTTTGGCTTGATCTAATTCAAGGATGGTTCATTGGGCAGTAACTATTCAGTCCCTAGAACCTCATGAATATTGGTCGCTACTTTGTAATCGACACCGATGCAATCGAAGTGAGCTTGGCCACATTCGATCTTTCGTTTTTCCTGTTCGCGTAATTTATCCCGGTCGTGGGTGCTTTTTGTTTCGCGTACCAGATACAGTTTGCAATCCTGTTCTAACACGACTGCCCAGTCAGGGTTGTAGTCTCCTACGGGCGTTGCGACTTTGAACCAGTTCGGCAGTTTGCAGAAGAATTTCACATTTTCATTGCCGTCCAGTTTTTCTGCCACGTCGCGTTCAATCTCTGAATCGAAGGGAATGTAGTCGTAGGGTGTACGATCATCATTGCTTTGAACTTCGTACAGTCTTGAAAGGTATTCCTCGATTTCTTTCTCTTCAAATAACCGCATCTCGTATTCCTGGCCCGTCATTTTTTCATATTTGATGCCGTCCACGATCATTTCATTGAGCGTGCGAGTCAGAAGCTTGGCAACCTCTGTCATGAATGCTTGTGGATTGATTTTAAATTCATCAAGTCGTCCCGATTGATGAAGAATCTCAACCAGCGTACCGCGTGTCAGTTCAGTTTCTCTTTGTAGAAACGCCAGAATATCGGGGAGGAACCGAACCGTCGTTGTCGATTGAGTTTTGCTGTCGAGAACTTTCCCACCTTCAACGCCTGCTTCGCTGATATCAACTTCTGTTTTATCAATCAGAAGATGAACCGGCTCGATCTTCTCCATCTTTTTGATTTTCTCGACCGATTTGGCAATCAACGTCTCTGTCTTAAACTCAAGTGAGTAGCGTGTCTTCTTGTTAATCTTATCCCACAATTGATTGAAGTCTTCATTCAACTCGATACGCTTGTTATAGGTGAGTGTTTTTCGTTCTCGTGCATTGACGATCCTGTTCTTGAAGATGTATCGCTTCATCTCGTCAACAATCACGGGGTGTAAGGCTTCCAGCTCTTCAGGCAGTTCCATTTGAAAACTGTCTTTCTCCGGCGTGAATTTCTCTGTAATGTCACCCGCACTATCGAGATATCCGTTCTCCACAAGAGATTTCCAGATTTTCTCGGACTGTTCCTGACCAATCACTTCGTCACTCACAGGGTCTATGATGGGAGCGAATGCGATTTTCTCGATACGTCCGAACTTGAATCCTTCACCCAGGTCTTTTTCAATATCTGCCTGCAAACCACGGGCGTACTCTTCAAACGATTCGCTGGCTATGACTGTCAGACGGTTGATGTTGTCATCAAAGACGCGATCCCCTTCCTGATTCACCGGCAAACGAAGCCCCCGACCAAGTGTCTGCCGTCGTTCCCGATCTGTCCCCATTTCCCGTAACGTACAAATCTGAAAGACATTCGGGTTGTCCCAGCCTTCACGCAGTGCAGAGTGACTGAAAATAAACCGCAAAGGCTCCTCAGCAGAGAGCAGCCTTTCTTTGTCTCTCATAATCAGTTCATAGGTTTCTTCATCTGCTTTTGTTGTGCCTGAAGAATCTTTGAGTCCGACAACCTTGCCTTTCTTCTTATCTACCGAAAAATAGCCATCATGTACTTCTTCAGCAGAAAACGGCAACAACCCTTTGTAGAATGATTTTTGAGAGACTTCCGCAAATGCTGCTTCGAACCACTGCGCGAGTTTTCCTTTTTGAGGATTGCCCTCTTCGTCGTAAAAACGATAGTTAGCCACCTTATCAATAAAGAACAGTGATAGAACCTTGATCCCGCATTTCCCAGATGACTTCCCTCGCTTTGGCACGTAATTTGCGCCAT
>NZ_CALEMX010000581.1 GCF_937910335.1 uncultured Gimesia sp.
AATGAAAGCTGACTTGATTAAAAGCGCTAATCCGCTCAATGTATTGCAACGATCTCGGGTGGTACTGTTGGCTTATGTAAAGACAGTCACTGCTTTTGAGAGACATTTCCTGATTAAGTATATTCGTTTTTGACTACCACGAAATTCCTGAATATTTCACTGTTCGTGTTGCTTTCATGAAGGTAGCATATAAAGAACCGACCATAATGGAGACGGGGTTTGCTTCCTCGATACACAATTCCGTTCTCCAGGCATTCTCGTTCAAAGGGAGAGAAATATGCGGATCCAGATATTTCTGATGAAACGACTCACTGTTTCGATTTGCATTACCACAATCCTGATGGTCATCTTCATGCCGTTCTCTGCGCGAGGCGAAGAATGCAAGGCGGGGCAGGCTGATGCACTTCAGAAACTGCTTCTTGAGGTAGAGCGAAATGAAAAACTGTATGCCAATCTGAAATTCACTTCGAACAGCACGATAGTTTATGAAAATTTTCCTTCCCTCGCTGAAGCTTTAAAACCGATTCAATCTGAGATAGAATTCTCACTGATTGCGCAAGGAAAGAAATTTCGCAAACAAGCTCAGTCAAAAGGACGGTTTATGTTTATATTTCCGGCTCTGCCTAAGGATATTAACAATCCTGGCAAATCCAGCTATACAGCAACCGGAACCAATGAATCGATTGATGCTTTTGACGGAAAGACGCGTCGTAAATTCTTGAAACAGGATATGAGTGCTGAAAAGAAAACCATATACAAATGGGCCTCAAGTAAAGGGGAGGTTTCTGAAGAACCGCCTGGTTTAACCAACAAAGCGAGTCTACATACATTTTATGTCCAAGAGAGTAATCGCAAAGTCTCTCTCTCCTCTTGTCTCAAAGGAGTAGAATCCATAGCGGCGTTTCCCGTTTCTTCCGTCTATACAAAAAAGGTGGCAAAAATTCGGATCGCTGATATTCGAATCGTAGGGACTGAGAAGTTTCAGGGACTGCAATGCACGAAAATAGTGATCGAGACAATCGATGCCGAAGGAGCACCTTTCTCACGAGGAGAACTCTGGCTGGCTCGAGATAGAAACTTCATTCCCATACGAACATTATACTATCACTACAAAGATTCAAAAACATTGCCGAACAGGGAGTCCATTGTTGATGCATGGCGTGAGGTTCGTCCTGGTGTGTGGTATCCGGTCAAATCACACACTAATCGCTTTTCTTCACTCACTCTCCGACAAGAGGGACGGCAGAAAATATCGTGGCGAACAAAGAACGACGTCAAAAGCGTCTCGCTTGATCCGCCTATATCACCAGAGGTCTTTTCCAAAGTGGAGTTTCCACCAGGTACTGCCGTGTATCAGGTGAAAGATGGAAAAAGAAGCTTAATCAAAAAGGAAGAAAACAATCAGAATTGATTTTTCCTGACTCTTGTTCACAATGACATCTGCGAGTCTCGTCGTTCTACCCCCAGCGGAACTAGTCAATCATCCTGTTGTGCCACATCAGAGACTAAAACAAATCATGATCACTCGACTATTGATGCCGATTGCTGTTCTATTTTCAATATGTCTCGTGGGGAGTCGAATCGCTGATGCAGCCCCCCTGACTCTTTCAATTGTTGATGAAGCAGGTCGTTCCCTGCCCTGTCGTGTTTTATTACGTGACAAAGACAGAACTTGTCCTACACCCTCTGATTCTGTTGTGCTGACGATCGGCTCGGAAAACTGGTTCATGTCGGATGGTTCTATTCAGTATGAGATTCCGGCTGGCAGATATGAATTGCGTATTGAACGTGGACTTGAATTTGAACGGTATAAACAGACGATTGTCGTACCCGATACCAGACTTAAGATGCAGGTGCTTCTTAAGCGTTGGGTTAATATGAAACAACGAGGTTATCTTTGTGCCGAAAATCATCTGCATGTCGATGCGAAGTCGGTCGGAGCGATGGCCATTGCGGAAGGCCTGGATTTTGCTTCCTCATTGACCTGGTGGAATGGTCCTGATCCGAAACGTCCTGTCTCTGAGGGAAAAGGAAAAACGCGTTCGCTCAGTTTTGCAGGTAGAAATGTGACAGCCAGTATCTATGATGCCGAACTGGAATTTGGTTGGGGGGCCGCTTATATCCAAAACCTGGCTCGACCCTTCCCCTACCCTGCAGAGAAAGGCCGCCCGAATTTGTTTTTTTTGAGACATGCCGTCGAAGAGGGTGCCCTCGTGCATTATCAGGGCGGCTGGTCTCGCGAAGTGGGCCTGGATGCGCTGCTGGGTCTGGTACATACGGTCAATATTTGCAACAACAACTTTCACATGCACCGTTTTCAACCGCGCAGCCAATACTCCAATCTGTTGAACGTTCCCCATTTCCCAACGTATGCTGATACCGAGCAAGGCATGCTGCGCATGAATACAGACACTTATTACCGTCTGTTGAACTGGGGATTGAAGCTATCAGCGGGTGCAGGTTCTGCCACGGGAGTCAAACAGGTACCCGCGGGTTATAATCGGTCTTATGTTCTCATCAATCCATCAGCGACTCTTTCGGAGTTTAACGAAGCCTGGAAGCAGGGTCGCAATTTTGTAAGCAATGGTCCGATGCTTTTTCTGGAGGGCGCCGAAGGATCGAAACCGGGAGATGCCATAGAATTAGGAGCAGATGAATTGGGAACTGATCCCAAACCGTTTCAATTTAAAGTGGCTGCTCTTGCGAATCAGCCATTGCAGTCGATTGAGATTGTGCAAAATGGACGCGTGGTGAAAAATTTCAAAATTACGAATCGCTTTCAAGCAACCCATACTTTTTCTCTGAATTTGCATCAAGGGGGATGGATTGCCGCACGCTGTACTGTGCGTGATGAATTATTATCCGATCAGGAACT
>NZ_CALEMX010000582.1 GCF_937910335.1 uncultured Gimesia sp.
CCGGATCAACCAAATTCGTGCTGAAATTATGACGAAGTTCATGCAGCGTGTGCGCGCAAAACTGGATCAGCTCGGAAAAAAACGCGGGCGAGAATTCACATTATCCGTCTGGGTCTGGCCTCATGCGCAAAAGGTCTGGTTGGGAGGTCGCCCCCTTGATGAAGGACTGGATGTGCAGGAATGGATCAAACAGGGACTGTTGCAAAGTGTAATTTGTCAGGAAGGCATTGATCCATCATATATCGAATTGGGTAAAAAACATGGCTGTGAGTTCGTATTATTTACCGGTTATCGTGGCGAAAAGGCGATGTCTCCTGCCACAGTTTTAACGGCGACACAAAAAGACGTAAAAGCATTTGCCTGGTGGGATATTGATGTTGTTCAGCACAGCCCAGCCACTTGGCACTGGCTTCGATCGATTGGCGATCCGGAACAGCTCAAAAAATATAAAGAGAACCCGGATCTCATAAAACGCAAGCTAATTCTCCTACGTGAATTGAATGGCTACCGGGTGGATAAGGGACTGGCGGATGCTGTTTATTCTGGTGGTTAATCTTGTCATCACGACTGGAATTATTACTACTGCGAAATACACGAAAAGAAAATTAGGCCACATCTCTTAACTTACTATAAATTTTGTTTTTGTCTTACGAGTACTAGTCTTTTAATAGACGAAATTGATACTCAACCGATTCAAAACAGGAGTTACGTATGAACAGAACATTATTATTGATTAGCCTGACGATGTTGTCTCTCATAATGAATGGGGAGGTTCCACTCGTAGCCGACGATAACATTGCTCAGAAAACGACAAAAAATATTCAAGGTAGATGGGGCAGCATTTGGTCAAATATGGATTCATGTAAAATGGACAAAAAACAGTATTTTCAATTTGCAGGAGATCAGGTTCACATCACCTTTAAGGAAGATGTTGAACCATTCAAAGCACAATTCAAATTAATCCCATCTGCCGAATCAGGCAATGGAGGTGTCAATTTTAGATATCCTTCAATTCCAGATATAAGCAAAGGTCTTTACGTACTCAAAGGAGACACCCTCATGCTTTTTATCCCCGATGCAGGAGAACCTCGCCCGAGAGAGATCAGCGCCTATTTAAAATTAGACGAGAATATTCGCTTTTTGGTTCTTGTACGAGAAAAACCAACGAAGTAATACATCACCTTTTTATCGATATCTAGACATTTCCAGTTTTGGTATCAAATAGTGCGATACTTTTAACTCTAAAAAAAGCTAAGTCTGCTCTGTTGATAAACTGGTATTGAGCTTCCGGATCAAGATCAATCGTGTGTTTGCCGTACACTCTCAAAACGGTGGTGTCAGATTTCCATCATGATGCGGTATGGCATTTTTGAGTGTTTGAAACGAAATTACGGATATGAATTATAGAAGGCTGGGGAAAACTAATTTAGAAGTTTCAGAAATCGCCGTTGGTTGTTCGGGGTATTGGGGCCATCAGAGATTTCCTGAAAAAAAAGCAGAAGCAGTCATCTGCGAAGCCTTTGAACGGGGGGTTAACTTTTTTGATACGGGTCATAATTATTGCCACTTTAATGCAGAGCCGCGCCTGGGGCGGATTCTAAAAAAGATTCTATCCGGGCATGACAGGTCTCAGCTGATTATTTCAACCAAAGCGGGCACCGTAATACCCTCCGCTCCCCTGTTCTCGAAACGAAAAACGGTTTCCAAGGATTTCTCGCCAGACTATATCGAAAAAACATGCGCGAAATCAATTCGTAATTTGAACTGTGATTACCTGGACATCTTCCAACTGCATGGGATTAGAGAATCACAAATCACGCCGGCACTGATTGAACGATTATTATCCATGAAAGCAAAGGGAATGTTTCGCTATCTCGGAGTCAATACTCACTCAGAAAGCGACATGTTGTACATCGCAAAAAATCCGGAAATCTTTGATATGGTCTTACTTGATTATAATGTCCTTCAGCTGGATCGTGAGCCTGTGATTCAGGAATTAAATCAGGCAGGCATCGGCGTTGTCGCTGGCACCGTACTTGCGCAGGGCCATCTGGTTCAAGGAAAAATTGGCTCACTGAAAAGTAGGGCCGATATCTGGTATTTAGCGAGAGCAATCATCAAACCGACGGGACGTCGATTATCCAGGAACGCAAAGAAAATGCGGGAAGCACTCTCATCAGCAAAGAGCATGACCGCCGCTCAAGCTGCGTTTCGTTATATTTTAGAAAATCAAGGAATCGCAAGTTGCGTGTTCGGCACGACGAACGTTTCCAATTTATTGGAAATCATTGAAGCCACAAATAAAACTCTGGATGATAATTGCAAAACATCAATTCAAAAAGCATTTCATGAGCTTCCAGAAAAAATCAGTGTGTAGTCGTGTAAACAGAACGCCAACCTGCGTTGGTCATGAACCATTAAAAAAATGGTGCCGGATTTCCATCATTGTGCTGGATGGCATTCTTGAGCGTTTGAGCCGGAATTCCAGCAGGAATTGATCTAAGGGAACCGTCGGCAAGAGCACACGGAAATGAACCACTGGCAGACTGCCCGAGTGAGCTAATCGGGTTGCCCGCATCTAAAGGAAGATCAACCGGTTGCGTCCAGGGCACTGCTTTGTTCGCCCCCGCTTGTACAAAGAGAATGGTATTACTGGAGCCGTCCGTAAAATTCCGCAGTCGAGGACCTTGACCACCGGTGAAGGGCGTTCCCTTTCCGGAAAATGTCATGATCGATGTATACCCGGGTTGTGCGACCCCATCACACTGGTAAATCGCCGGCATCTTTTCCAGGAGGGCACTGTTCTGCGGACTGTCCCAAGATTCTTTCAGGTTGAATTGTTTGTAAAGCTCTGCCTGACCCAGAAAGGGAAGCATATGCACACGCCAGCTTAACAGCGGTTTACCATCGACCAGATGCACGTCTCCCGGAGGGAAACGCG
>NZ_CALEMX010000583.1 GCF_937910335.1 uncultured Gimesia sp.
TTCCTGACTGTGAAAATCTCGAATGTGCCTTCGTGCAGGGAGGGCGACGGGGAGGTTCAGCATTTGATTAAAATCGCAGTCATAGAGAATCCCCTGCCAGTCTACCGAAATGATGGAACGGCACATGAGCCCGGAAACGGTCTGAGGATTGAACGCATTTACCAATCGCTCCATGTATTCTTCGAACTTCCCCTGGTCAACCAAGTCACTCAGAAAGCGGCTGATGGGCATATTTGTGATGGTAATCAGGTTCGTGAATTCGATATCGAAGTGTTTTTTAAGTTCACGCCTGTAAGCCAGTTCCAACTCAGATTGATCTGGAGGTAATGAGAATCCGACCGGGTTGAAAACCAATGTGAGTTTCAATTTGGAATCAGGTTTCCCGTAACCGAGGTCGTTCAATATTTTCAGTGCCTGAATCGATTTTTGAAATGCACCATCACCCCTTTGGGCATTCGTATTTTCTTCAAGGTAGCAGGGGAGCGAAGCCACAATTTCGACTTGATGAGCAGCTAAAAATTCAGGAAGATCCTGATAGCCGGGGGCTAGTAAAATTGTCAGATTACAACGGTCTATGACCTGTTTTTTGAGTTGGGTTGCCTGCGTTACTATTTCGCGGAAGAGCGGATTCATCTCGGGGGCTCCCCCGGTTAAATCCAATATCTGAAAATCGGGGTGTGCGAGTGCGTTCAGACAGTCCTGAATGGTTTCGGCCGTCATGATTTCTCTGCGGTCAGGACCAGCGTCAACATGACAATGTTCGCAGGTCATATTGCAGAGCTTTCCCAGGTTGACCTGCATGGTCGTAATCTTACTGGCCTGAAGTTGAGGAAGCTGATGATGTTCCAATTGCTGGTCGAATGCAAGCTGCTGATTCTGGTCGTTTAAGATGCGCAATTGTTCCCGGGGGTCGGCAAGCTTGCTGTGTTGTCGGAGGAGGGTCAGTGAAACCATAAGTCTTCCTGAATCATTCGTACAAATTAGATTAGATCAGCGTACCGATTCATGAACAGCAATCACTATCCGGACTGCAGCAGGAGTCCATGATCTGGCTGGTCAGGTCATAATTTTTACCCTTGGTTTCCTGGGGATGGCGTATTGCATTTCGTCGACAATCCATTTCCTGTGCCTGATCCAATGAGATATTCTGAAACGGTTCAACGGCAGCGAATTGTCCCTGATAGGGAAATGCCTGCAGGAGTTGGAATGTTTTATCGCAAACGGCAACTCGTTGTCCGCGAAAATAGATGTGACCATCGTCGTCTTCTACTTTCTTATACGGGCCGAGATAAATCATCGCCTGATTTCTTTCCAGGCACGGCCCCTGTTTGCCTTTGTAAGCGGAAACCGTGATCGAGCGGAACTCAATTCCTTCGATAGTTTGCCAGGGTGTCTCTTCGCGTTTGAGGATTTCGATTCCATGGAATCCAGCGTCTTCAAACGCTTTTAAAAACGCATCTTCACGAAAAGCCCCTGAGAGACAACCCGACCAGAGCGTGGGGTCATCCCTTAGATGTGCGGGGACATCCTCATCGCAGACAATGTCACTGATGACTGCTTTGCCTCCACGTTTCAAAACACGAAACACTTCTTGCAGCAGTTGACTGCGGTCACTTTCGCGAACCAGATTTAAGACACAATTTGAAATGACACAATCGGCACTTTCATCCTCGATCATAGGAGTTTCACGGCGCAAGCGTTCTTCCAGATTACGAAGTTCCAGCCAGCGTGAGTGGCTATCAATCGGATTGTCTGACAGCTCCTGATTCAACTGGTCCAGATCCAGCTTTAAATCCTGAATCAAACCGCAATGGAAATCAACATTTGCGTATCCCAGTTGATCGGAAATTTTCTGCTTATATTTTCTGGCTAATGCCAGCATCTCGGCATTGCAGTCGACGCCAATGACTTTCCCTTCAGGGCCAACAATCTGTGAGGCAATATAACAGATTTTACCCCCACCCGATCCCAAATCAACAACAGTGTCACCTGCTGACAAATAAGGTGTTGGATCGCCGCAACCATAATCCCGTTCCAGGATTTCCTGAGGAATGATTGATAAATATTCTGCATTGTATGTGACAGGACAGCAGAGCGATTGCTCTTTCTGGTTCGCTGCGTTGGCATATCGAGAATAAACGGATTCTTCTTCAGTAGAAATCGGGTCTACATTTACTGAATTCATGGTGATTCGAGTTCCTTTCAATTCCAATATCAGTCATTTGAATTCTCGGCAGAACCTGATCTACGTTCTTTATTTTAATGACATCTTAGTATAGAGATGTTAGAGAATTCGAGATACATTGTTGTTCCAGAGGAGGGACGACATTTTTTGATGATCGAATTATTCTCTATTATGCTAACAAAAACTGTGAACCAAATCACATTTTACCTGTTCAAGTTGAAAAAAAGATGAGTTCAAGGCACGAAATGGATTCAGGACCTCAGATTTCAGTAGTCATTCCGGTTCTGGATGGTGAGTGCTTTTGGAAAGACTTGATCGCCGATCTGGCTTTTTTTCCCGATTCAGCTGAGTTTTTATTTATCTCCAATGGTAACCAACCACAGGAGTTTACAGAATTAGCGGGTCAGAATCAAATTGAGAGTCGAAGTCATTGGTACTGTAGTTCTGTAGGCCGGGCGATTCAGATGAATCTAGGTGCCTCTGAAGCCTGTGGGTCCAGTCTCTTATTCTTGCATTCTGATTCAAGGCTGAGTGAAACCGGAATCGGGTTGCTGATTCAATCTTTAAAATTATCTCCCGGGGCTTTGCATTATTTCAATTTAAAATTTCCAGATCAGAGTTCTTTCTTGATGAAGCTGAATCAATGGGGAGTTTATTTTCGATCACATATTTTGGGGATTCCCTTTGGAGATCAGGGGCTGTGCTTAAATCGAGATTTATTCATGGAACTTGGAGGATATAATGAATCGGCTGCTTACGGAGAAGATCATCTTCTGGTTTGGGTCGCGAGACGAAGAGGGGTTCGGTTAAAGTGTACTGGCGCGTCGATTGAAACGAGTGCCAGAAAATACCAACAACAAGGATGGTTGAAAATTACGCTACAGCATGTCTTCCTGAGTTTGTTTCAGGCTGTTCCCCAATTATTTCTCTTGATAAAAGATCGTATTGCTGCATGGTATCAAGGCAAGGCGCAATCGCCATCTTTGTAAAGACACCTGGTTATTCACCTCTGAAAACCAGATTGGCTCAATCGATTGGACAAATTCAGGCAGAGCAGTTCCATCAACTCTCTGCCAAAGCAGTGGAAGCTGTGGTTCGAGTTGTGTCTGAGCAAAAGCCAGTGTCCCCATTTTGGGCCGTTGCTGAAGAAGCCGCGCTCACTGATCCATTATGGAAACGGTTTCCCACCATTTCTCAGGGAACGGGAGATCTGGGCTCTCGTCTGTCTCACATTGATCAGGCTCTATCCGCGAAGTACGACTATGTGATCTTTCTGGGGGCCGACGCTCCTCAACTTCCCATTGCCTATTTAACGAAAGCTGTTGAGTATCTTTCTGAAATTACAGATCGCCCTCAGTTTGTGATTGGTTCTGCTAGCGATGGTGGTTTTTATTTGTTCGGCAGTCAAATCTGTCTGACTCGGGAAGCATGGCTCAATGTCCCTTATAGTGATTCGAAAACTGTCGAAAAATTACGGGAACAGATTCAGGATCGCGGCTACATTTTAGAACTCCCCGTTTTAACTGATGTAGACACGGTTCACGAATTGGAAACCATTCAACGGCAAGTGGGTGATGTGGAATCGTTACTACCCGAACAGCTTGAGGTTTTCGAATGGATACAGAAGTTAGACGTTCAATATCCTGAATAGCGTACTTGATCGTTGAGGAGGGGTGCTTTCGTAAGTTCGACTTTTAACTCAGTGGAGTCAGCACGAGTCGGGCTACCCATAATGAGCATATAGAGCGAGAAGACGGCTAAGAGCGACAGTAGGCATCGCTTGAACAGCACCGGGTTAATGCGTGGTCCGAGAATTGTTCCCAGTTTCATTCCCAAAATCACAACCGGGACAATGACCGCAGTGGTCAATAATACCTCGGAAGTTGCCAGCCCCATCAGTGATAAACCGATGGCCCGGGAGATTGAGATCAAAATGAAGAAACCAAAAATGAACCCCTTATATTGATCCTGGGTCCAGGGCTGACGGACTGCATAGATCACAATCGGAGGCCCAGCAATACTGGTTGTGCCAGCCAGGAATCCACTACAAAAACCGGCAAGGGCACTCCAGAGCGTCGCGGGGCTTTGTTGATCACTTTCTGCAGCAGGGGAGGGGCGTTGGAGAAAACCGTCAATGGTAATCAATAGAATTACCAGGCCGGTGCCCCGCACCAAAAGATCAATATCAACCAGCGTAAAGATCAGCATGCCGAATGGTAAGCCAATCAGGGAACCGATGATCGCGCCTGCGAGAATGCGAAGGTTTGAGTGTTGACGATAATTCCAGAAGATCCAGATGACAGGTAGCACAATACTAAAGGCGACGAGTAGATTCGCTTCGCGAAAATTGATCACCAGAGGCAGGGTAGCCATTGCGACCAGCGCATATCCAAATCCAATGATTCCCTGAATCAACGCAGAAATGAAAACGATGGAGAGAACAATACACCACAATTGTGGATCAGAAAACATCATGAGAGATTACAAGTCAATATGAGTACTACATGCTGCAGCACTCTGTTAAGCGGAAGTGAGTACTGCAAGGATGAGCAGTTATTCCATCAATGCGCTGCCTTTGGTTTCTTTGGCAAAGAATGGTAAAATTGCACCGACTATATAGAGCATGCTGAGAATCGTCGTCGTTTGTGCCAGCGAATATCCCCCGGCATCCAGCATCCAGCCTCCAAGAAACAGGATGGGAGCAGCGATAATGCGTCCTCCATTAAAACAGGTACCCGCTCCGGTTCCCCTCAGTCGAGTTGGATAGAGTTCCGGGAAATAAATGGCATAGCCGGCATGCATGCCCAGTGTCAAAAAACCGAAAATTGGGAGGAAGCAACCGATGACAATTGAATTATTGAATACTTGAAACAGCAGCACCGCACTGATTAAGCCCCCGACATGAAACAGACAAAACGCACCTCGTCGACCCAACCATTCACAAAGTGGGCCAAAGGCTAGCAGACCTAGCCCTCCTCCGGTTGTTGCCAGGAACATGCCCAGCATTTCCCATTTCTTCAATGTCGTTTTTTTGGATTCAAAATAGGATTTTATTTCTTCTTCCGAGACGTCAGGCTGATCCTGGAAATGTTCGACTCGATAATCTGCTTTTACTGCATTCAAAAACGCATTTTTCCCATAGATATGTACGCCCCAGAATGTAGCAAAGCCAATAGCCGCCAACGTGATTCCAATGCACGTACTCTTGGTGTATTTTGGAGAGAAAAGATCACCAATCGTTCCCATTGATTGACTCGAATCTTGTTTCGCCATTTCTTGAGCGTGTTTCCACGATTCTGGTTCCTTCAAGGACCTTCGAATCCAGATAATCAAAAATGAAGGAATCACGCCTAACGCGAATCCAATGCGCCAAGGTAGAGTGGGAAGATCTACACTCTTTGCATACGCTTGGATACTCTCGTTTCCTATGATAAACGCTCCCGCCAAAATAGCGAGATATGTTCCGAAGACACTGGATGCATGAAAAATACTGCCGACACGTGCCCGCGCTTTAGGGGGGAACGTCTCGGCAACCAGTGTGCTGGCAACTGCCCATTCTCCTCCGACTCCTAATGCTACAAGAAATCGAAAACCAGCAAATTGCCACCAGTCCTGAGAAAATGCAGAGAGACATGTAAACAAAGAATAAAACAGGATTGTCAAAGACATTGTTTTTTTGCGGCCAATACGATCACTCAATGCACCAAACCCAATTCCCCCGAGTGCGCCACCGATCAGAAATGCACCGAATGTGATGTAATTGTAATTCGAAATTTTGCCTTGAGAGGTTCCTTCTGGGACGAGTGAGGGCATGGCTTCATTCATGCTGGCAACGAAGATCTGGCCTTCGAAGACGTCAAACACCCAACCGAGCGAGGCAATCGTCAGCACGAGCCATTGATAGCGAGAAATGCCGTCGTACCATTTTTCTTCTTTGAGTTCATTCTGCATCTAGCTGGTACTCTCAGTTAAGATTCAAAAACATGGATTGCTTTTTTTCCGCTCAGCACCAAACGCACATCTTCACATACCGAATCGACAACGCGTTCCTGCGCTTCTAGAGTAAAGGCGGCGATGTGTGGTGTTAAGATTACATTTTCCATCTGGTTCAATGGGCACTGATTAGGAGGTTCTGTTTCTCTGACATCCAGCGCGGCTCCCGCGAGTTTATGTTCCAGGAGTGCCTGGGTCAGGCCACTTTCATCGACGACTTCGCCGCGTGATGTATTGATGAAAAATGCAGTCGGTTTCATCAGGCAGAAATGCAGATAGGTCAACAGCTTTCTGGTATCGGGAGTCAATGGGCTATGGCAGGAGACAACGTCTGCTTGTACTAGTAACTCATCCAGTGAAACGAGTTTTCCGTCTAATTGTTTGAGATGGGGCGCGTCTGCTGAGAGATAGGGGTCTGCGGCGATGATTTTCATCCCAAACGCACTGGCGCGGGTTGCAGTTAAAGTGCCGATGCGTCCCATGCCGATCAACCCTAGCGTTTTGCCGTGCAGTTCGGAGCCTGTGAATTTGATGCGATTCCAACCTCCGGTAAGTGTGTCCTGGCGCGCTTCAGGAACTTTTCTCAACAAAGAAAGCATCAAGCCGATGGCCAGTTCTGCTACGGAGAGGGAATTGGCGTCCGGAGTAAAGCAGACTACAATTCCTTTTTCGTGGGCATATTGCGTATCTACATTATCAAGGCCGGCGCCGGCTCTCGCAATGATTTTGAGATCAGGAGCTGCATCGATGAGTTCACGGTTCACTTGCGTCTGATTGCGGACGATCAATGCTTTGGCAGTTTTGATCTTCTCTTTGAGCTGGTCCACGTTCTGCCAGAGATAGGCATCGAATTCGACATCAAGATCATCCATGAGTCGAACCATGGAGACTCCCTGAATATTCTCTGTTACCAGAACATCGCTCATCTCATGCTTTCCCGCTGTTGTATTTCAAAATGGTTGCTAACTCAGACAAACTGAGAGTAGTCTACAGGCTGATTGATGTCGATAGACTGATCAGCCGGAGGAAGTTCATATTTCAAACCCGTTGCGCAGTTAAACAGGACGGCACTTTCATCGGGGCTGATACGCCCCGACGCGAGTTCCTGTTTATAAGCGGCATAAGTGGCAGCCCCTTCCGGGCACATCAGGAATCCTTCCTTTTGCGAAGCTTCATTGAGCGCTGCGGTAATTTGGTCATCATTCACAGCGGTTGCGAATCCCTGACTTTCTCTTACTGCGCGTAAAATTAAAAAATCACCTACGGCAACGGGGACACGAATGCCGGCTGCAACGGTGTGTGCGTTTTCCCAGAGTGGTGCGTGTTCTTTTCCTTCTTCAAACGCTTTGACGATGGGGGCACATCCGGTGGCCTGTACGGCGACCATGCGGGGAAGTTTTCCTGTGAGCCAGCCGATCTCTTTGAGTTCGTTGAAGGCTTTCCACATACCAATCAGGCCTGTTCCGCCGCCTGTCGGGTAAAAAATGACGTCGGGAACCTGCCAGCCCATCTGGTCGGCCAACTCCAGTCCCATCGTTTTTTTTCCTTCGATGCGATACGGTTCTTTCAGGGTTGAAAAGTCAAACCAGCCTACTGGTTCTTTTCCTTCACCAACAATTTTGCCACAGGCGTTGATTAAACCATTGACTCGCCAGACATGGGCACCCTGCGCTGCGATTTCACGAATGTTAATTTCGGGTGTATCATCGGGGCAGAAGATATAGGACTTCATGCCGGCCCTTGTTCCATAGGCGGCCAGTGCAGAACCGGCGTTCCCGTTTGTTGGCATTGCGACTTTAGTGACGCCTAATTCTTTCGCCATCGATACAGCCATACATAGGCCGCGGGCTTTAAAGGAACCGGTTGGGAGTCGTCCTTCATCTTTGATCCAGAGTTTTCCGTTCCCTCCCTGGAGTCGAGGCGCGGGAATCAAAGGCGTATGAATTTCTCCCAGGCTGACGATGTTTTCTGATTTACGAACGGGAAGAAACTCGCGGTAACGCCAGAGTGTGGCAGGGCGGGCCGCCAAATCTGACTTTGTAACGGACTGAGCGATCGCATTCAAATCGTATTTGACGAGCAGTGGTTTGCCTGCCTTGGAAAGACCGTGGAGTTGATCTGCCGGATAATGGTCATGTTCCATTCCGCATTCGAGATGGGTGACAAAGGTGGGCGTTTCCGGGAACGAATCGTGCATTGCAAAAAACCTGATTTATAAATGAATTATCAAGGGGGATTATATCGTAAAATCTCGACCAAAAATATATTTCTGTTATCCAGCTATTGCTCAAAAAGTCAAGCCAATGGTGTTCATGTATGTGTTTTTCCAACGGTCCTGAAGTTCGTGCGAATTCAAGGATTTGATTTGAAGAAAAACGACCACCTGAGATCAGATGGTCGTTAGTCGGTCTCTTCAAATCAATTGATTATCTGCTGTTACTCAACAGGTCCTTCGACTCCACCAGTATAGCGTTCACCATCGGGTTCTTCTCCATGGAGAACTTCTACCTTATATCCACCCTTGGAGCGGAAGTAGAGGACGAGGATCAAGTAACCGAAGGCCATGATCAGTCCGCCGAGCAGACAGATGGCAGCGGCAATGGC
>NZ_CALEMX010000584.1 GCF_937910335.1 uncultured Gimesia sp.
TTTAAGCGAACCTGAAATGGAATCCGTCGAGCCACTTTCTCGAAGAATCCATTCCAAATCGCGTTCCACCTTGGGCAATCAGCGAAAATTACAAAGACAACAACGGATTTATATCGCAGTCGCGGTTGCGGTCATTGTAATTGCGATTCCCGTTTACTTCGGATTAATTCAGGATCAGGGAAACACATCGATCACGGAGAATCCGGTTCAAGAACATCCACCTTCCATACCGGAACCTCCCCGTTCAAAAATAAAACAAGATTTGCATTCAGAAACGATTTCCAAGCTGACAGTGGTTCCCGAAACAAAACAAAATGTCGATTTTCCCAAGCCTCCACCGAAGATGATTCCCGTGCCTCCTGTAATGGACAAGCAAAACAACGAGAAACCTATCGTGGCGAAGAAAGGACCAACGGTAGCGCCAGTAACGAATCTCGATCTGCAGATTGACTGGGTCCGGCTCTCCGGAATAATTGGCATACGAACTGCAGACTCTTTGCCTTGGAAGGGAATTCTCGCTGACGCTTCTACGAAACAATTATCTGCTGAGAAATACTTCGAATTACATACACTTCCTTTCAGTTGGCTGCAGGGGAAAATGATCTCAAAATCGAGTAGCGCAGGACCAGAAATGGTGCTGGATGCCGATTCCGAAATTCAGATTGCCATACGAGGAGTGAAAACAGAGCGCAAGGCAAAACAAGACGATGCAGAATCGGCTACCATTCAGACTATGATTGATTTGAAACTCATCGCTGGAAAAGTGGCATTTTCTCAACTGCAGGCAGGCGATGAATTGCAGTTTCAGGATCAGCGCCAGGTTTGGCTGGTTCAAGTGAAACAGGATGGTACTTCTATCGGTTTCATTCAACGGCCTGATAACAAACGAGAAATGCTGGCCTTCTCAGGTGAAGCGCAAGTGATTTCAATGACCTCACAGCAGACGATTTTATTGAAGTCAGATCAAATGATTGTTATGAGAAATCAGACATTGGGAACGCCATTGAAAGTGGCAGGTACCCAGCGCTGGAGAACAAAACCAACAAAATCTTTGAAGTTAAGTAAAACTTTTATTGAAAAAATGAATCAGAGCGATGATCTCTTGTCGTCTCTATTGACTTCGCCTCCAGGCAAAGGGGGGGCAGAATTGCTTGCCAGTACTAACCTTGGTTTTGCCCTTGATCCGGTTACTACCGTTTCCCAGGCAGCGTTATCTAAGTCAGAAGTACAAAGGACGGCTGCAATTACATGGTTACTCGCAGCGAAAGAAGATCCGACTACGCAAGCAGTCTGGCGTAAGATTGTTGTCGCCAATAATGCTGGTCCCACCACACCTTCGATCCGCATCTGGTTTAATATGGCACAGGGGAAAGTACCTCGCAATCAAAATATTCTGGCAGAACTTTCCGCAGGTCTGGGAGCCTCGCAACCGCTCTTTGTGCGTCAATGTTCCATTCATTTTCTGCGCCAGATCACACGACAACGTCTGGTGGAATATGATCCCACCCAGCCTTCAACTGCTGCCATCAACAGCGTTCGGCAGAAGGTCCGACGGGCTACCGGTAATGCACGACCAAAGAGCAATACTCGACCCAAGGGTAACAATAATCAACGCCGCCCATGAGAACTCTGTTTTTTGAAAAGTCTCCAGAGAAAAAAGTATAAAATCTCTACCAGCCAATGGATAAGTTGAATCAGTAATTTAGCGATGGCCATGATAGAATTGGCATTTCGGAAGTGGGGATTGTGAGAAAAATCCAGCTGTATTAGACACAGGCAGGGATCACATGGTATACTCCTGATATTGAGAAACAGGGGCAGATTCTGCGCTCCTCCCCAAGGTCAAATATCGGGTTGAATTTATGGTTGATGGTAAGAAACACAATTCTACAAGGCGAAAGCCTGAATCGCGGCGCGAGTTTTTGAAAATCGGGTTGGGTGGATTTAGCAGTCTTTCATTGCCTGGCTTATATCAGTTGCAGGCAGCTGCCGCTGAAGCACAGCAGAAACTTCCCAAGAAATCAAAAGAACGAACTGCAGTCATTCTTGTCTGGCTGAGAGGTGGTGCGAGTCATTTAGAGACCTATGATCCCAAACCAGACGCCGTTTCAGACTACCGCGGTCCTTACGCTCCGATCGCCACAAAGACGGAAGGACTATTCCTCAGCGAACTTTTGCCGCGGCATGCAACCATTTCAGACAAGTTCACAATTTTACGTTCGATCACTCATACGGGTGGGGGACATCCCGCGGGCTCACTACAGGTACTGGGAGGCGATCCCGATCGAATTGATAAACGCACGCCGAAGTTGCCCGATTTTATGTCGGTTGCCAATTATCTCAGACGTGATTCTGAGAACATACTCCCCAATTATGTGGGCGTAAATGCCATTACGAATTACGACAGTTTTCAGATTGCCGGTCCTACCTATCTTGGAGCGGGAGCTGGCCCTTTTCAAATTAAGGGTGATCCGAGCAAGCCCGGTTTCAAAGTTCCGAATATCGGACTCAGCGATATTAAACAGACGCAACGGATTGCGAAGCGAATTTCCTTACGTCAGCAATTTGATCAATTCCGACGTGATCTTGATCTTGATGGTGCAATGGAAGCCATGGATCAGTTTGAATCGCAGGCGACTAATTTGTTGACCAGCAAACAGGCAGCAGAAGCTTTCGATATTACCCGTGAGCCTCAGCAAATCCGTGAACGCTATGGAATGCATCAATGGGGGCAACAATGTCTGATGGCGCGACGACTGGTGGAAGCAGGTGTTGAGATCATTACGACAGAACTGTCAGGCCCTTTATGCGGTCGCGTTTCAAACTGGGATGATCATGCCGTCAATCATCATGTGTTTAACGCAATCAAATACCGTGCCACTTTTTTTGATCAAGCCGTAACCGCTTTGATTGAAGACGTTTATGATCGCGGGCTGGATAAGCGAGTACTCGTGATAGTAGCGGGTGAGTTTGGGCGTACACCTCGAATTACCTATTCCAAAAGTACGGGTGGCGGAATTGGAAGTGGCAGTCAGGGAACGATGCAGCCGGGGCGCGATCATTGGCCGAACGCCAATTCCATGCTGTTTGCCGGCGGTAATATTCAGACCGGTCAAATTATAGGTGCAACGGACGCAAAAGGGGAAGGACCCATCGAAAGGGCAGTGGGGCCTCATGATTTTCTCGCGACAATTTACTCACATCTGGGAATCGATTTTTCCAACACGTTTCTGCCAGACTTCTCCGGTCGCCCGACGCCGATTGTCACGCATGGGCAAGCAATTCCCGAACTAGCAGCGCGTGCCTGACGTTGCTTTTGACCTTTTGCAATTGAGGCGCTCCTTCCAATTAAATTACTCATTAATCGAAGAGTAATTTATTTCCCTGAGATCGCATATAAGCGGTCAAAAGAACGAAGATAGATGACTCCCCCGCTGATGGCGGGTGTGGAATAGAATGTGCCGGGCAGTTGATTCTCTGCGAGCACATCTCCATTGCTGGCATCAATCACCGTGCATAATCCCTCGATGCTAAGGAAGTAAACCTTTCCATCGCCGGCGACCAGTGCAGAATAAAATTGGCCTTTCATGCGTTTTTTCCAGAGAAGTTTTTTGTTTTTCAGATTCAAACAACTGGCAACGCCGTTTTGATTCACCATAAAAAGTTTGTCATTAAGAATCAGAGGCGTCGAAGCATCAGGAGTAGAAACGTCATACTTCCACAACAGACCCGTTTTTGTGATATCTCCTGATCTTCCCTGTTGAAACGCTTTGAGATATCCCAGGCCGCCACCTCCGGGATTTCCTGAGGTGGCAATCACGACGTTCGAATCAGCTACCGGAGCAGCAATGATCCGGCCAAAGGGGCTGGGAATATCAAGGCCGCCGGCAATCCAGAGTTGTTTCCCTGTCTGGGGATCATAAGCGTTTACATGATCGGAGCCGGAGACCAGCAGCTCGGTTTTATTACCGTTGTGGAAAATGGTAGGAGTGGAGTATGCGTCGGCACCATCTTTTTTTGCTGGTAATTTTCGATTCGTTTTCCAGACTTCGTTCCCCGTCTTCTTATCAAAGGCCACAACATAGGAGGGGCCTTTTGTCATGCAGGTGACATACAATAGGTTTCCCCATAAGCGAGGTGTGGAACCCATGCCGAACGTAATGTTATAGGGACCATAATCTTTAACGAGATCTCGTTTCCATTGGATCTGCCCCGATTCTGCATCCAGACAAACCAATAAACCCGTGCCGAAAAACGCCCATATATTTTTGTCATCTGCCATGGGCGAAGGTGTGGCTGAATTATGCCGATGGTCCCAGAGATTTCGTGGTCCCGTAGCGGACAATGACCCGGAGCCCACTTTTACTTTTCGAATTTCCTTGCCACTGTTGCGATCAAAAGAAATGATCCACAACGATTCATCATCGGTTTTGGTAGTGATATCAATTCGTCTAGTCGTGATTGCGGGAGAGGAATTCGCCCGTCCCGGCAGCGCAACAGACCAGAGGATGCCTTGCTGATCCGACCACTTTACCGGCAAATTTTTCTCAGTGGAAACGCCACTGCCGGTGGCTCCACGAAATTGAGGCCATACTTCTGCTTGAGCGAGAGATGGTATCAGCAGGGAAACGTTGAATGCGAGAATGAACAGTCGTGAGAATCGCATTGATAAAGACTCCGGTAGGTGTGGTAATAAAGTCAAGACATTTAAACGACATATTGTGAAATGTAATTTCGAATACATTATTCTTCGCGTTGAGGTCGCGTCATCAGGGTTTGTGTCGCTTCTTCCGGAGACTTGCCTTCGAACAGAACGCGATAAATTTCGGTGGTGATCGGCATATCGAGTCCTTTAGCTTCTGCCAGATCAAACACGCTGTGCGTGGTATTTACACCTTCAGCGACAGCATCCATTGTCGAAAGTATCTGTTCCAGCGTCTCTCCCTGTCCCAGACGTTCTCCGAGTTTTCGGTTTCTGCCAAAGGGACTCATGCAAGTGGTAATCAGATCGCCTACGCCGGCCAGTCCGGAAAATGTCGATGGTTCAGCGCCCAAAGCAGAACCGAAACGGTTCATCTCGACCAGACCACGAGTCATGATGGCTGATTTTGCATTATCCCCATACTTGCCACCATCACAGATTCCAGCGGCAATGGCAATCACATTTTTCAACGCACCGGCTAATTCGACTCCTACAATATCGACGTTCGTATAAACCCGGAAACGGTCGGTGCTGAAGAGTTTCTGAGTCTGTTTTGCAAGTTGAATATCACCGCTGGCAGCGACAACACTGGCCGGTAGACGCCGCGCAATTTCTTCGGCATGGCTCGGACCTCCCAGAGCGACAACCGGTCGCGGTCCCAACACATCAGAGATGATTTCGCTGGGACGAAAAAAGGTTCCCTGTTCAATTCCTTTGATCACACTGATTACAGGCGAACTATTTTTCAGATGTGAAGCCAGAGACGTCAATGCCTCTCTGAGAAACTCAGTTGGAATTGCGACTACGAGATAGTCAGCACCCGCTACCGCTTCATCAATGTCTGAAGTCACATCGATTGTTTCCGAAAGTGGAACGCCGGGCAGTAGTCGTCTGTTTTCCCGGTGCTCTCTCAGATCTTCAGCGATTTCAGCACTGCGTACCCACATGGAGACTGCCACCGTGGAAGATTCTGTAAGCAATGTTGCGCAGGCAGTCGCCATCCCACCACCACCCAGAATTGCAACTTTTGTATTCATAAAAAATCCATCTTTCATTTCTGAACTTGAAACGTCTTTAATTCCGACAAGTAAAAACGATTCCTCCAGAGAGCATCTGCATGACTGGAAGAATACTTATGACCCGAATACCTGTAATATAACGAGAAATGATGCGTAAGCCAAAGAAGATAGAAATATCTGTCGATTCTATTTTTTGACAGGACAGTTTTGGGCCTTAAATTGACTCTCGCAAATCCTGCAAAAGTCATTTCTGCTGATTTTCTCATACAATTCCCACAATCAGCATAGTGGAAATGAACCACGAAAAATGACGGAAATAATCGTTGCAGATATCAAATTTTTCCACATTACCTTTAAATGTGATCTACCTTTTGCTTGGTAAGTTATTACATCAAGGAATAATCTCATGAAACAGGTCACCGACGCAAGTTCTGTCACATTCGAAGATCGACGTCAAAACCGAACTGAAAACCGACCCGAAGGAATTGGAGAGAGACGTCAGTTCAGTAATTCTTATAACTCTGAAAACCAGGACGTCAATGAATTGGCTCAGGCCATTGACCAGTACAAGCTGGTTCATCGCCGACGATTCATTACTTTTGAAGAGTTGCATTCTGTCGTCACCGGTTTAGGTTACCACAAATAACTAACTCCAGTTGATGGTACAGTTTCTAGTCGTCGACATTCACAAATCGAAGCTGTGAGCGATTTAGTTTGGTTCAGACTTCTGGATTACTCTAAAGGATCCGACTGTGAAACATCAGCAATTCTCAATGACTTCTCCGCAGTAGATCCGTTTCAGAATTCTCATTGATTCTCATACGAATTCATATTTTGGCTGCTCCTAAGCCATTGTTCAAAGAGACTTTCCTGGCCCTTAGCAGTCCCAATTCCAGTCTGCAAAACAGATTTCTATTTCAGGGCAGCAGATAATTTTCTCGTGAACTTTCTAAAAATTCGAACTTTTCCTCAAGTTTGCGACCGATAGTCTCCAGATTGATGTTGACCTAATCTGCTACATTTGGAAAATCCCCTCACTAATAAACCACCCCTACACCTATGAGTTGAGCTACATTGTGTTGCTGACTCCCCCTTCAGAAAGAGCTTTTCAGCTCATAAACTGATTAATCCTAATAATTGCAGGTTGAACATTGAAAGCTTCCCTTCTTTGTCTTGCCACCGTTTTATCAGCCGGTATTAGTCTTAACGCCGCTGAGGTAACAACGATCTATACTCCAGCAGAGGACTTTGACGCCGTCTTTCGTGCTCAAAGCCCGCCGCAAACATATGAGGGAACGGCCCCGTTTGGGACGACGGCTCCCCCCAATGGTTCCTATACGGTTCCGCAAGGGCAGGCCTTTGATCCTAATGCAGGGGGAGGCAATTTGTATGGAGCACCGTCTGGCGCTTACGATCCGTTTCTGACACCTGGTGCGGGTGGAGACCCTTATGGTGGCCAGTCCATGCCCGGCTATTCAGGTGCAGTGAATGGCCCTCAACCGTATCGCTTTGGTTGGAGTTCAAGATATCAATTTGGGTTTATGCCAAAGTCTCGCACCTATGTTGCTCCTACAGGAGCGCCTGGTGGTAATTTTTCTCAAATTGAAACAGATATCGATTTGAACTATAAAACCCCTATGCAAAATGGCTGGATTTTCGGTTTCTCACCTGAATTTGATTACCGAGGCTGGGATGGACCACAAACGGTTTCGTTGCCAGGCAAGGGTTTTCGTTTTGGTACAGATTTTGAATTATCAACACCTGCGAACGGACTTTGGAGCGTTCAATTAGGATTTACTCCCTCAGTAGGCAGCGATTTTTCAAAAAGTTTAAGTTCCGATGCCTGGATGTTCGACGCGCGTGCCGTATTATTCTTCCGACCATCTGAAACGTGGATGTTTGCCGCTGGGGCAGCTTACTGGGATCGAGTGGGCGATTATATTATCCCCTATGCAGGTGTAGTCTGGACTCCCAATGATCTTTGGGAAGTACGTGCGATGTTCCCGAAAGCGCGCGTGAGCCGTTTTCTGGGTGGTATGGGAGGCAAAAGCGTCTGGCTGTATGGTAGCTTTGAATACGATATCGAGGCGTATCAAGTGGAACGCGTTGGCGTAGCAGGCCGCGATCAGGTGGAATTTAAGGATTACGTAATGATGCTCGGTATACGGAGCGATAACGGATGCAGATCGATCTTCCTCGAAGCAGGGGGAGTCGTGAAGCGAGAGGCTGACTTCAAAAGCGGTGGTGGATTTGATATCAAGGATGGTTTCATCACCCGCTTCGGAGTTCAGTTTTAATTCAATCATCTTTCTGCATTCCGTCATAACCTTGAAAAAGGATATTCATTCGTGAATCCTCCTGCAGCTGTAATTCTTGCCGCCGGTAAGAGCACAAGGATGAACTCCGAGCTTCCCAAAGTTCTGCATCCCATTTTGGGGCGTCCGATGATAGAATATGTTCTGGATGCCGCACGTTCTGCTAATTGCCAGAAGTTTGTGGTGGTCGTAGGACATAAAGCTGAGGAAGTCAAAGCCGCCCTATCCCATCATTCCGATGTGGAATTTGCATTGCAGGCAGATCAAAAAGGGACTGGTCACGCAGTCATGATGTGTGCTGATCAACTGTCGGACCATGATGGCCCTGTCCTGGTTCTGGCTGGCGATACACCTTTGTTAAAAGGTAGCTCGCTCGCTCGCTTACTTGCGATCCAGAAAGAGAACCAGGCAAGTTGCGTTGTGGGTACCGCGATAACAGAAGCGAACGAAGGTTTGGGACGCATTGTTCGAAATGATGTAGGAAGCTTTTTGAGAATTGTTGAACAAAAGGACGCTAGTCCGGAAGAAGCAGCCATTGAAGAGATTAACACAGGCTGCTTTGCCTTTGACTGCCAGCAATTATTCAATGCATTAGAGCAAGTGAAACCCAATAATAATCAGTCAGAATATTACCTGACAGATTGTGCGGAGATCCTGCTCAAACAGGGGCAGCCCGTGCTGGCGGATGCTGTATTTGACATCCAGGAAGCAATTGGCGTCAATACTCAAGAGCAACTTGCAGAAGTAGCTGATCTGATGAAATAGCATGCCGCGGCTGAATAATCGAAAGAAATTCTCCCAGTTTTTCATTCGTCAATGCCTGCATGAACTATCCAGCTAATGACATTTGAAGACTTTCGTGTGAAATTGAAAGCCGATACTTGACTTCTTTCTCTCGATAAGC
>NZ_CALEMX010000585.1 GCF_937910335.1 uncultured Gimesia sp.
CCAGATAAAGCAAATGCCGTTGAGTTATAGGCTTACAACTCAACGGCAAACAAAGGAGCGGAGAGGGGGGGAAACTCGGCTCCCTGTTTTCATCTTGCACTAGCATAGTAGCGTTTCGGCATCATACCTCTATTTTTATAGGGGTAGCAGGCTTCTGGTTACTTCTGGTTAGTGTTGGTTATTTTCTGTTGTTTGGCAATCGTTTCAGCACACTTTCAGCACAAATCGATTTGAACCATGCTCCTGCAACAGCCGTTAGTGAATCATCTGTTGTTTATGCTCGAAAACGACGGCGTAGTCAAGAGAAGCAGGACACAAAGGATGTTCTGGAAATAGCTGCCGACTATTCTCGTTTCAGTTCGAACAACCAGCGCGATGAAAGTATCGAACAGCAGCAACAAAAGTGTCGGGAACTGGCTCTCCGAAACGGCCATCAAATCTTACCCGCTTACGAATATGAAGACAGGGCCGTATCAGGCACAAAACTTGAAAGAGAGGGCCTGAATGAGCTGCTGGAAGCAGCAAAGCAAGGGAAGTTCAATGTACTGTATTTATATAGTTTAAGTCGATTGGCACGGGAATCTGTCATTACAATGCCCATCCTCAAAAAACTCGTCTATGTTTACGGTGTTCGCTGCATTTGTGTGACTGAAGGAATTGATACCAAAACAACCGGCTGGGAAGTCATTGCTGCGATTTTTGCTCTGATTCATGAACAGTTCATCAAAGATTTAAGTGTATCCGTTTTGCGGGGACAGGAGCATGCCCTGCTTAATGGTTTTTCTGTTGGAGATTGGTGTTTTGGGTACGGCTCTAAGCCGGTGCCGGGATCCGAAGTAAAGCGAGCAGGACGTAATAGCAAACCGCGAATGCTATACGTTATAAATCAAGAGCACGCGGATTGGGTCAGTCAGATCTTTACCTGGTTTGTTGATGAAGGTATGTCAATCAACAAAATAGCCAGAGAGCTCAATCGTTTAAAGGCTCCCAAGGATCATCGGGCTTCAAGTAGTGAGTGGCACCATGCCCTTGTAGTAAATATTTTGACGAATCCAAAATATATTGGTGACTGGGCTTGGGGGGAGATGCAAAACAATCGTGACCCAGAAACAGGCATTATTTGTCAGAAGCCACGGCCGGAAGAAGAATGTGAAAAATGGAAACGTGAACTACCTCATCTGTGTATTATCGATGAAAACACTTTTCGGAGAGCACAGGAGAAATTGGACGCCAACGCTGAAAAATGGGGAAAACACCGCAGTGTTAATGGCAAGTTTACAGGATCCTCTGCTGAAGCGAACGGTCGTCGTAAAATTAAGTTGTTACACAATCTTTTGAAGTGTGCCCACTGTGGCAGCCCGTTTCACTCTGACGGTAAACGAGCTCGTTGTCGTGGTGGAAAACGTGGTACCTGTGGTGTTATCACATCAGTACCTATTCAGTTGCTGGAATCGATGATTCTCGAAAAAATTGGAAAAATGATTCTGGAAGATGATCAGTGGTTTGATTACGTTTTCATTGAATTGTCGAAACAGTATCGGGAATACGAAAATCGGGTCCCTGCAGCAATCAGAGAGAAAGAACGGGAGTTATCTCAGGTGACTCAAAAGATCGAACGTCTACTCGATCTGGTTGAACAGGGCGATGCCCCAGAGGATCTGCAGCGTCGACTTAAGCTCAGAAAGGAAGAGCAGAAAGAAATTCAGTATGAGCTAAAACAGCTCAAGCTGGAGCAAACACACGATGTGGGAAGTCCTACCAAAGAGTGGTTAAGAACTAAACTCACAAAGCTGTTTGAGGTTTTACAGGAATTATCCCCAGCCTCGAACAGTGCTTTAACGGCACTCGTTGGAGGGGAAATTATTCTGGAAGCGGAAAAGATCCCATTAAAGAAAAACTATTACTTTCGCGGGAAATTCCGGATTTATGCCCAGAGGGTGTCAGATATCGTTACTGGTACTTCATCCACGATTGAGTCTGCAGATCAGGGGCAGGAAATCGTGATCGATTTCATCCAATCTGATGAAACGGATCAACAGCGGGAAATTGCCAAAAGGATGTATGACGCTAAAGAGCCTGAATTTAAGATCGCTGAAACATTAGGTGTCAGCCGTAGTCGTGTCACTGCAATTTTAAAAGAGGTCTTTGAGTTACTGGGGGAGGCAAAGCCTGATGGACGTACACGTCGGTCAGAACTCGCTGTGAAACACAAAGAACCTCCCCACTATCAGTCCATCGCAGATGATGTGATGAAACTGTACGATCAGGGATTGTTGCTCGGACAGATTGCTGATGCTCTGAAAATCGACCGGAATACGGTAACCAGTTCAGTCAAATTCTGGCACGAACAACATGGGCTACCTGTGCCCGATGGTCGTACTCGCAGGAAATCACTGTAGCAGAATTAGTTTTAGAGTATTAATACTACCTGAGAAATTCTGTAAGCCGGCCACCTTTCCGGGTGGTCGGCAATTTCATTTTTTTAGATATCAGAGAACCTCAGTATGTCGTAACTTACGCGCGTCCCTCCTGAAAGATCAAAAACAACAGTCCTTGAAGGCAGACGTGCACCGACTCACGTCAGTTCTTTCAACAGATTTTGTTTTTCAATATCAATTGACTACGGGCCTTAACGTGCGACAGTCTATTTGTACCCGACGTTCTGACACTGTACTTTCGAATTTTGTTCTACTACTGTGATCAATCAAAATACTTCTGAAATAACTCGACCACCATCGGTGAAATCGATCGGCAGGCCACCCGGTTTTTCTAGACGAGCCGTAGTGTCGATACCGAGCTTGCGATAAATTGTCTCTGCGTAATCATAGGGAGTGTAGGGCCGGTCGGTCACATCGCCTCCCTCTTTGTTGGTTGAGCCAATCACTTGTCCGCCCGGTACGCCAGCACCGGCCAGTGCGACCGACATCGCTCGCCCCCAGTGATCACGCCCTCCCCACTTGTTGACGCGTGGCGTTCGCCCCATTTCAGTAATGAAACAGACCAGCGTCTCGTCTAGTAACCCGCGCGCATCCATATCCTCGAGCAAGGCGCTCAAAGAACGGTCGAGGCTGGGCATCATCACCGGGTGAGGTAAGCCGAAACGTTCCTGGTTACTCTTCCCTTGAGGGCCACTACATGGGCCGTTATTGTAAATCCCCTCATGGTGATCCCAGTTCAGAAACACACCATTGGGTTGCCCGTAACCGGGTCGGTTCACGTGCTCCGGTGGCTGGATGACAGTCACACTTACAAAACGCACCCCCGCCTCAATGAGCTTTCGTCCCAGCAAATAACAACAACCACGATGGTCACGTCCATAGCGGTCCCGTATTTTCTCGCTTTCATTCGACAGATTGAGCGAAGCTTGTACCCTGGGACTGGTCAACAGATCCACCGCATTCTCATAATATGTTTGTAGCGCTTCCGCAGATTCAGTCTTCGAGACGGCTGAACGATCCAATTTCTCGAGCAAATCACGCCGCTGATGAAACCGCTCAGGGCTCAATTTTGGGTGCAATTGCAACGATCTCACTTTCCACTCTGGGTCAGAAAGGTTTTCACCCAGATTCTTTGTGCCCAGTTTCCACGGCGATCGGCTGGATGGCAGGAAGCCGGTGCTGGTAACGTGATTGGGCATATTGATTCCCGGACAGAAAATATATCCCGGCAATTGCGGACAGTCTGTTCCAATTTTATGGGTGACGACTGACCCAATGTCGGGAAAGTCAAAAGCGGAATCAAAACGGTAGCCTTTAAAGAACTCTTGGCACCCCTCCTTGTGGCCAGCAACTCGAGCCGAGGTCATTGAGCGTATGACTGATAACTTATCCGCCTGCTTCGCTGTCATCGGCATCAGCGATGAGAAATTGACACCAGGTACATTGGTCGCAATCGGCTTGTAAGGCGTGCGATGGTCATAAGAGGCATCCGGTTTCGGATCCCAGGTATCCATCTGGCTGATCCCGCCCTCTTCATAGACGACCAACACCTGCTTTGCCCGACCTGCTGCCCGTCTGCCTTCGCTCTTCGCCATCGCTTCCAGCGCAAGCATCTCGGCCAGACCACATCCCATCATGCCAGCCGAAACCGACTTCAGGAACCCGCGTCGAGCTGGATCAGATTGAGAATGGTTTGTCCTGTGCAAATATTTGAGTTTATTCTTCAATTCACTTCCTCACGATCTTCATAGAACAGCCCCTGTATCCTATTGAGAAATAAGGGAGATAGTGCGTGCTTACCACTTCGATTATTGTACAGTAAACAACCTGTAACACAATACGGTCCCGTACACGCGTTGGCTCCTTAAAGGTCACAACCAACAGCCATTCACGGCATACCTGCCCCGACTCACGTCAGTTTTTTCATCAGATTTTGTTTTAAAGATCAATTGCCTCTTGAACTTAAGACTCTTCAGTCTATTTGCACTCGACGCTACGAAGCGATTGCTACGCTGGAAGACCTGCAGCGGTTCATGGAGCACCATGTCTATTCGGTCTGGGATTTCATGTCGCTGGTCAAGTATCTGCAGGGAGTGATCGCGCCGACCGGTGCACCGTGGCTGCCCCGCGGTGATGCCAGCGTGCGGCGGTTTATTAATGAGATCGTGCTGGAAGAAGAATGCGATGAAACCGCCGATGGCGAATTTTCCAGCCACTTTGAACTATATCAGGCGGCGATGACAGAAGTGGGCGCCAGCACGGAGACCCTGACAGAATTCATCACAATCGTCGATCAACAGGGAATCGAAGCCGCACTTCAGTTTCCCGATATGCCGGAACCGTCGCGGCAGTTCACAACCAAAACCTTTGAGTTCATTGCTGACGGGGCGCCTCACAAAATCGCCGCGGCGTTCGCGCTGGGACGCGAACATATTATTCCCGGTATGTTCCGTTCGATTCTGGAACAGACCGGCGTGACCGAACAGCAGGCTCCCGTGTTTCATTTCTATCTGAATCGGCACGTCGAACTTGATGGCGACTTCCATGCACCGCTTTCACTGCGACTTTTGAATGGTTTGTGTGAGAATGACCCCACGAAAATCGAAGAAGCAATCACTGCAGCGCAGGCCGCTGTGGAAGCGCGGCTGCGATTGTGGGATGGCGTTCTGGAGAGTATTCAGGCGAAGGTTTGAGAAACATGTGAAACAGGAATATTCAGACTACCTAATTCTGCTGAAGCTGTTCTCGATTTGATGATTTCACTGACTCCTTTCCTGCGGAATTACATCATGAGTTATCCTTTCGGAATCCGTTGATTATTACAACAAACATCGAGCGCATAGCTCACGGGAATATCTGCCGCCCTGCTCTGTCGAGCCACCGCCGGAATTCGAGACAATCAGGCTCGATGAGATCCACCGCGAGGAACATCTCGGTGGGCTGATCAAGTCCTACGAGCGAATTGCCGCGTAGATCAAATCGAAAAGCAAGCCATTTCTTCATGCTCAGCGTACGCGCGTTCGCTCC
>NZ_CALEMX010000586.1 GCF_937910335.1 uncultured Gimesia sp.
TGCGCTCCATCAAATTTCGCAAACCATGTACACTTACACCCATTCCTAATGCGATTTCTGTTAAATTGAGTGTTCCACGTCAGCAGGGTCCTGTGATTAGCGAGCAAAATATGCAATTGCAATATTTGGACTTGCAGATATTGTATATGCGAGTATTGTATATGAAAGTAATGTGAAGAATAGATGAAATTAATATGAAGTATGCCGGTGAGATCAGCAGCAGGAGTACGGAAATGGAAAGCGTCACTATCACACGGGAAACGTTTCTTGCAGACCGGCAGGGAAGAACGTTTGCTGATGTAGTGGATGATCCGGAAGTACCTTTTAAAGAAGTGCTGGACTTTTTCAGCGATGCGGATCGGCAAAGACGGATGGAGGAAGCTGAGATTCACCATGACAGGGCTGCATTGGCTGGGGTTATTCTGGATCTGGAAGCGCAACCGGCAATCAAGCGTTTTTTTGGAGAGATACACGTCCAGCGCAGCAAGCGATTGCGGCAGGCGATTGGTGTTGTGGTGCGGATAATTATGCAGAGTCGAGGATGGCAGAAGACTGGCCGAAAGGGTTCTCTGGGCGTTCGAGCTGCAAACACAGACGTACCATCAACACATCACAACACTGGCGGGTTGGCATTTTGGTTCATTCGCGCCGAGCGGTACGAACTCGAAGAGGGAATGCCGTTTCGAACAGCCCGAGAGCGATTTGAAGAACAAGAATCCACCGATACGCAGTAATCACCTTTTTAAAAAATGAAGCAGTGGACCCACCCCAATCAACCGTCGAAATGTTTGGCGACGTAATCTATTCAGTTTGGAGAAATTCGATGTACGAATTCAAGAGTTGACTACGACGATTGTACATTCTTTGTAATAAACGCCAGAGGACTCCTCAAATAACTTGCACGATCCTCGAAGTGCAACTGAAACACGACCGGAGCGTGATATAGCCGCAAAGCTACGGAGATTTTAAATCGGATTTGTCGATGGACGCGGCATTGATGAATATAAAGACAATGGCCAGACAAAAATTTGCCAGTATGAAATTCCGATTTCGCAAGAGTAACGCTTAGACACGCTGTGAGTTTCCTTAACACAAGGACAGTCTGATTTTTCATGGAAAAACTGCGATTATTCACACCCGGGCCAGTTCCGATTGAAAAACACATCCTGGCCATTGGTAATAAACAACCACCCTATAATCGAACTGAGAAATTTTCCGAGTTCACTCACGAACTTCTCCGAGGTCTAAAATATGTCTTCCAAACAGTGGGTTCCGTCGCCTTGATCACGGGGTCCGGCACGGCGGCCATGGAGGCTTCCGTACTCAACTTTCTCGACGCTACAGATAAGGTTCTCATCATCAACGGGGGAAGTTTCGGCCAAAGATGGTGCGACCTGTGCGACATTCATTCCATTTCCTACGATGAATATAACGTGCCGTTGGAAGCGGATGTTGACTTAACTCATCTGAGCGACATGCTTTTAAACAATCGATACACGGCGTTATTAATTAACGCCCATGAGACTTCAACCGGTCATTTATATGACATTCAAGCCATTGGCAGGATCGCCCGACGCTACGGGATATTTTTCATAGTGGATGCGATCAGCACCATCTGCGCCGATCAATTTTCCATGGATGACTGGCACGTCGACGTAGCGATATTGAGTTCACAAAAGGCGCTCGCTTTGCCACCAGGATTGTCGTTTGTGGCGATGAACCAAAGGGCGATGGCCCGATTGGCCAGAGGGAAGCCAAAGAGTTTGTACTTTAATCTTAAAGATTATCTGACCAATCAACAGCGCGGCCAACTGCCCTACACCCCAGCGATAGGCCTGATGCTGCAACTGCATCAACGCCTCTTGGATATTCAACAACAAACCTTGCCCGCACTAGTGCTACAACATCAACAACGGGCAGAATCTTTTCGTCGGGGGATCGAGGATCTTGCTTTTGATGTATCACCGTTTCGATCATCCAACGCCATGACGGCCCTGTCGTGCGAAGGTCAGGATGCATCCGAGACCGTAGAGGCGCTACGCAACCGTTACAACATCATCGTCGCTCCCAACGGCGGAGACCTAAAATCAAAACTCTTTCGCATTTCCCACATGGGTGCTCAAGATGATGACGACTTAACGAGTTTAATTAGAGCACTTAGAGGCATCGCCTTTCCTGAAACACGCACAACCACTGAAAGGATTGAAGTATGAAAGCAATTATTATGGCTGCCGGAGTTGGCTCTCGGCTCAAACAGCTTATCGGAGATAAGCCGAAGTGTTTGATCGAGACGGACGGGATCACATTGATTAGCCGATCCGTATCGCTTCTGAAAAGTCGGGGCATTTCCGATATTAGTGTTATTACAGGTTACAAAAGTGAGTACATTCATCAGGAATTGCAGTCTCGAGTGAAATATTTTCACAATCCGTACTTCCGGGTCACCAACAGCATCGCATCCTTATGGTTGGCAAAGGATGTGCTGTCTGACGACGTGATCCTCATGAACGCCGACCTTTATTATGAAGAAGCGGTTTTGGACACAGCAATTGCCCAAACCGATCATGCGGTGATGCTCTCGGATTCCACGAGGATTGACGACGCTGATTTTCGCTTTAGTGTGCAGGGAAACCGTATCCTGAAAACAGGTAACCAGCTATCCAATCAAGAAACAGACTGTGAGTATGTTGGCATCGTACGTATTGATAAAAGTTTCATTGCTACCTTTAAGAAGCGTCTCGAAGAAATGATCGTACGGGGTGATTTTAGAAACTGGTGGGAAGGCGTTTTATACTCGTTTATCGACGATGGAATCGACATTTTCCACAGCGATGTTGAAGGAGCATTTTGGACAGAAGTAGATCACCTTGGCGATTACAACCGACTGGTTGAATGGAATTCGTCACCAGCCCTCGGGGCAATACCGGTCGAGTTGGTCCGTGAGCGTCATCTTGATGTTGTGCCAAATGTCTCTGGGTTAAATGAGGCCCTTTAATGGATGAAAAATTTCTGCGTTTGTGGGCCACGAAGAATAAAAATGATGAGTGGTGGTCGTCTTTTGTCACATCGCCATTGGCGATCTGCGCCAATTACATGGTTGTCGATTACAAATGGTTGACACCGAATCTGATCACGTTATTTTCCTTCATGACTGCGATTGCCGCTACGGCATTCATCATTGTTGGCGGGCAGGTGAATTTTTATCTCGCAGCGTTGCTCATCCACGGTAGTCACATCTTGGATTGCATGGACGGACAGATGGCCCGTTATCGAGGTATCTCTTCACGCCCGGGTGGATTCCTCGATAAAATGACCGACCAGATTCAGGTGTTCCTTTGGTTTGGGACAATCGGATACGCGGCTTACGTACAGACCCAAAACATCCTGCCAGTTTTCCTGGCTTTTACAGGCGTTGCTTTCTACTCGCTGCGTGGGTACATAAAATATGTCACCATTTATATTGAAATGTGCGACGACAAGGAGTATCTAAATAAAAAAATTCAGGAAGTCTCTGAGCTTGAAAAGAAAACAGAGGAAACAGCAGGGCTAGGCCATGGCGTTTTAGCAAACCTGCAATGGTTTGTGGGCGAACAACGCAAGATTCTTTCCTTTGATGAGGGCGTTTTTATCTTCATCTTGTCCGTCGCTTTGATCTTCAATATTTTGACACCGGTGCTTTGGATTTTTGCGATCAGTCAGACCTTTTATGGTATTGCGCGTTGTTTGCAACGAGGACGCCAACTTCATCTCAATCAACATCCGCAAATTCTGACCACGACTGAAAAATAGAGTGTCGTTAAGGATCAGGATTACTGGAACACTCCAGGAGTCATTCTGCCAGATTTTCCGATTCGCGATGAATCCGCGAATACGTATGGCTTCCACGCACACATATGGAGTCCGCGAATTGGTTCGTTTTAGCAAATTTCTCAGCGTAACATCTTTTCCTGGCATAAGTTGCATATACTTAGTATCAAATTGCCGTCAGCGAAAACAAAATACGGGATTGCCGTGCGAGTGGATGTTTACGAGACACGGGTTAAGGCCGGATAAATCGTCATATCCCAGTCTTCAGCAGTCACGGATTCTGGTTGTCGGCCTTTGAATTGACCATCAACGAGATCGATTGACCAAGCAAGTCGCACCCGGCAACGTTTTGCCAACTCCAGCACTGTTTGTTTAGCCCCATTTTCTCCTTCTTTGTCGAGATCGAACATGACGGAGATGTGACCACCGGGAGTATTGTTTGCCAATGTTGCTAACTTGTCAGCCTGGGTTTCGGTAATGGTGTTACTGCATACTGCTAACGCGGGAACTCCAAGAGTGTGAAGATTGATGACATCGTTGGGGCCTTCGACGAGAATGATCCCGGTTTGCCTAATTTGTTCCAGAGTAGAAAGTTCGTGGAAATGGGGTTCGCCAAAGAGTTCTTGCCCTCTATGAAAACCTTTGACAAATTTAAATTTGCGAGGTTCTTTGCTGCTGTCGCCGGTGCGTTGCCATTTTTTGTGTTGGTCTTCGTAGTTGAGATTGCGACCAAACCATGTCAGAATATTTTCGTTACTGTCTGCATTGGGATAGCCATAGACGAAGTGACCACGCAATAATCCCTTTGCGTTACTGGGAAGGTAGCCGCAGCGGAATTTCTTCATCATCTCTGGTGTCATGTAAGGACGTTGGCGGACGTACTTTGCTGCTGCTGGGGACATCTCTGCAAAATCGGTAATAAAGTGGTCATCGAGATTGACCAGTTCGCGAGCACGTTCGTTATCGGAATCTTTCAGCCGAATGTTGATAAGAGGGGATTCTCCGCCCGGTTCATTCGAGGATTCGTCAGAATTTTTAGACGACGATGAACGGGGAGAATGAGATGGATGTACATTTTGGTTTGACTCAATGGGTGGTCGTCCTTCAATGAGAGCTTGAAGATCTGTCGCTACTTCTTTGAATTCAGCCCCCTTCAATCTGCCGTCCATTGGTTCGCGGTTATGTTTCATC
>NZ_CALEMX010000587.1 GCF_937910335.1 uncultured Gimesia sp.
TCAGAATTTCACTGAAAAGATTATTTCCTGTCTTTTTAAATAAATTTGTTTACCAGTCACCTATGGTTCGTGAATGAAAGTGAGGGCCCTCTGTTTCCAGTTTCATGGTTAAAGCAAGATCATGTCGACGCTTCGAATCAGGTGCAGATAATCTTACCATGCAATCGTTGTGTTTGAAAAAATTCTGGCTTTAATTATCTGTTGTCAGAGAGGTACGTGCTTTTTCCAGCAGCCGAGAGAGATCAGAGAGTTCCTCGGCACTTAAGTGGCCTATGAGTTTCCGGTGTAGATTGAGTTCAGGCTCATCCATCTGGTTTAACAGAGTTAAAGCCTTTGCGGTTATTTCAATAAATACAACGCGGCGGTCCTCGGTACAGCGTTTTCGTTTCACGAAATCCTGTGCCTGAAGTCGATCAATCAAGCCGGTAATTGCTGGTACAACCTGCACCATTCGATCCGCGATTTCCAGAGAAGGCATCGGCTTTCCTTCTCCTCTTAGAATTCTCAGTACATTATACTGGGATGGTGTTACGCCAAATTCTCTGAATAGCCTTCCGAATTGATTGTGGAAGATATCGCTGGTTCGCAAGATGTTCAGGATGGCTTCCTGTTCGAGGGAATCGAAAGGTTGTTTTTTTCTAATCTCTCGTTGCAAATTGCTATGTGGCATCTTAGTCCCTGGCAGATGAATAGAATCATCGCTCATTTTACATGTAGACTATTGTGAGGTCAATAGGCTGCACGCTTGCATTTCTGGCCTTTGAGACTTCCTGAATTAACAAGGAAATGCAAGGCAACATTCTTTCATAAGAGTAACACTCAAGCGTGCGATTGGGAATCCGGCTCTGGTTTTTACTCAGTGTGGTGTCATATTTAAGAAGAATGTCGTTTTAGTGGATTGGTACAGAACGAGCGAAACAGTTACACTGAAAGTTCTAGATCGGCGGCAGTTGATCCAGGTTCCAGGTTCGATCACTTTGATGCACTACTGATTTATTAATGTATATGGAGACTAAGATGCAGAAGATAATTCTAATCCGTTTTTTCTTAGTAGTGACTGTGTTCGCTGGTTACATATCCAGTCTCTCTGCAGAAGATCAGAGTACCTATTTAGTTGGTATCGCCAAAGTAGATATTACTCCTGAATATCCCGTGTTGTTGAGTGGTTATGCATCACGAAATACAGAATTGATCTCTCGAGTGGAACAGCAGTTGTGGGCGCGTGCGATTGCCGTGCGAAATGAACGGGGGCAACCGCATGTTCTGATCTCTGTCGATAATTGCGGCGTGTCTGCATCCGTCACGAAAGCGGTTATTTCGAATCTGAAAGAGAAATATAAAATCGCGTCTGAGAATCTTGTGATCTGTTCCACGCATACACATTCTGCTCCGATGCTCAAGGATGTCTTATTGAACTTGTATATTAAAGATCTCTCCTTGCAAGAGTTGGCTGTGATCAATCGATACACACAGGATCTCATTACAAAGCTTACACAGGTTGCTGTGAATGCCATCAAAGACGCGCAACCTTCAATTCTGGACTGGGGAATTGGATCTGCAACTTTTGCAAAAAACCGAAGGCAGATTACTGGTCCGAAAGATCATAGCCTTCCGATCCTGCGAGTGAAAAATGAAGCGGGTCAGACACGTGCGATACTTGTCAACTATGCCTGCCATTGTACTACATTAGGGGGAGTTCCCTTCATGTCTGGAGATTGGGCTGGTTGTGCTGTAGAGGGTATTGAAGCTGATCTCCCGGGAAGTATGGCGATGGTGGTAATTGGTTGTGGCGCCGATCAGAATCCAAAGTTTCGAGGTGATGATCAAGGTGCAGCGCGCGTTAATGGAAAAGAAATTGCCGATGGTGTGCGCCGGCGACTTAAAACGAAATTAACGCCGATTTCTGGAAAGCTCATTGCCGAAAGTAAAGAGATTATTCTCGCTCTGGATAAATTACCGACCGAAGATGAATGGAGGCAACGTTCACAGAAAAAAGGGATTACCGGTTATCACGCGAAAAAGAATCTGAAGCGATTAGAACAGGGGCAGTCTTTAACTGAGAAAATCAATTACCCTGTGAAATCATGGGTGTTTGGGAATGACCTGGCAATGGTCTTTCTGGGTGGCGAAGTGGTGATCGATTATTCTCAGTCGATCAAGAATCAATTCGGTGAGAAAATGTGGGTGACATCATATTCAAATGATGTACCTTGTTATATTCCTTCCGAGCGAGTTCTGCAGGAAGGTGGTTATGAAGGCCGAAACGCAATGGTCTGGTATGACCTGCCTGGTCCTTTTGCTCCCGGGTTAGAGCAAAAAATTCTTGACGAAGTCAATCGACAAATCCCAGAATCATTTCGGGTGACAGAAGACGTGAGCCAGACTGGTGGCAAGCGACCATTGTCTCCGGCGGAATCGATTTCGCGCATGAATTATGCTCACAATCTCAAGGTCGAAGTCGTTGCCTCAGAGCCATTGGTAATCGATCCTGTCGCGGTTGAATTTGGTCCGGATGGAAAATTATGGGTTGTTGAAATGCGTGATTATCCATCTGGCATGGATGGGAATCTGAAACCGGGGGGCGTCGTCAAATATCTGGAAGATCTGGATCAGGATGGAGTTTATGATCGAGCGACCGTTTTTCTTGATGGGCTTTCATTCCCGACTGGTGTGATGGTCTGGAAGCAGGGGGTTCTGGTTTGTACGGCTCCGGATGTCCTCTATGCAGAAGACACAGATGGAGATGGGAAGGCTGACATCAAACGAAAAGTTTTAACTGGTTTTGCGACGCACAATTTTCAGGCGCGTGTGAATAGTCTGGTTCCTGGCCTCGATAACTGGGTCTATGCTTCAGGTGGTTTATTTGGCGGAATCATTAAATCTTTTAATGGCCAGACGGTGAATGTTACCAATCGAGATTTTCGTTTTCAGCCGGAGACCGGAGAACTGGAGCCGGTAAGCGGACGAACTCAGCAGGGCCGTGTTCGTGATGACTGGGGAAACTGGTTCGGCTGTCGTAATGGGAGTCTCTGTGTGCATTATCCGGTCAATGAATCGTACTATCGGAAGAATCCGTTTGTCGTTTCTCCCCCGCCCGAAGTATCAGTTCCTCGGGGGACTGATTCCAGCCAACTTTTCCCGGTGGGTGAACTGGTTCAATTCCACTTAAGTGGGCCTCGCGGGCGTCCGACATCCGTTTGTGGACTGGGGCTCTACCGTGATCTCTTTCTCGGTGAAGCTTTTAATAATAATGCTTTTGTATGCGAACCTGTCAATCAGCTTGTGCATCGTATGGTACTTCAATCGGACGGTGTCACCTTTTTCGGGAGTCGTGCCTCTGAAGAACAGGATCGCGAATTTTTAACGTCCACGGATAACTGGTTTCGTCCTGTGCAGGCTCGAATGAGTCCCGATGGATCATTGTTTGTTGTGGACATGTATCGTTATCTCATCGAACATCCCAAATGGCTGTCTCCCGAAGCAGTTGCTAAGCTCAACGTGCGCGCTGGTGACACACGCGGACGCATTTATCGGATTTCACGAAAAGATCAGCGGCTGAAATCTGTGCCTGATCTGAAACAAATGAATTCGACAGACCTTGTCAACCTTTTGAAAAGCAGTAATGGTACATTACGAGATATGGCACAGCAGGAGATTGTTTTGCGTGCTGATTTGGAAACGATCGCTCCATTAAAATTGATCGCCGGTAGCGAAGTGCTGCCAGAGTCGCGTTTGCAGGCGATGTGTACTTTGGATGGACTGGATGCTTTAGACGCTTCGCTGCTACTGCCACGGATCATCGATTCCCATGAGGGAGTTCGCAGAGAGGCGATCCGTTTGTCGGAGCCATTTTTGAACCAGTCAGCTCAATTAGCGAACTCTATATTGGAACGAGTGAGTCAGGAAAAGAGTTTGCCCGTGATATTGCAGTTGGCTTACTCGTTAGGGTATTTGAAAGGTGAAGCTGCTACCGAGGCATTATTGCAATTGATGGAAGGGCATTCTGAGAATGTCTACATCAGATCGGCTGTGCTGACCAGTTTCGAACGAAATCGCTTAGCATCTGCCATTGCAGTATTGATCCCGCAAATCAGCCAAAAACCGAAATTGCTACCAGTATTTGAAGCACTCTCAGGGATGGCAATCGCGATAAAAGATCCTGTAGTTTTGGGGGAAATCTCAAACGAATTACTCACTCATTCTATACAGAATAAGAAAATCCCATTATGGGAATGGACTGCCCTCTCTCGAATTTTCATGGTGACAGGCGCTGTCAAAAAGATAGAAGATCAGACTCTTCAGACGCAAATCAAGACTTTACACGAACGTGCCAGTGAATTGATTACGAATAATCAGCGTGTTGAATCTGACCGAATTGCCGCCATTGAATTTGTATTAATTACGGGTCAGCGCCAGGCAGATCTGCAGTTGATTTCTGGTTTGTTAACGCCACAGAGTTCATTGAAAGTACAAATGGCAGCGATACGTGGTTTAATCAATACAGGGAGCGCTGAAGCCATTGAATTGGTTTTTCATAATTGGAAGCAGTTTACTCCTGCGTTACAAGCGGAAGTACTCAGTCAATTATTGATACGTGAAACAACAACGATGGAATTATTAAGCAGAATTGAACAGAAGTTGATTCAACCTGTTCAGATCGATCTTACCAACCGCCAAAGACTGATAGATCATAAAAATAAAAAAGTCAGTCAACGGGCCAGAAAACTATTTACCGTCGCAACCAGTGCGAGTCGGGAGGCGGCACTAAAGAAATATCAGTCGATCAATTTGAAGCAGGGTAACATCACGCGCGGAAGCGTGGTTTTTGAGAAACAGTGTGCCGCCTGTCATCGGCTGAATGGCAAAGGGCATGTAGTCGGTCCGGATCTGGCTGCGTTGACCGATCAGTCGAAATCATTTTTACTGACTTCGTTACTTGACCCGAATAAGGCGGTAGATGGTCGGTATGCCTCTTATCTGGTCGTAACTGAAGACGGGCGAATTAATACCGGAATTCTGGTGTCCGAGCAAAGTAACAGTATTACCTTGAAAGGGCAGCAGGGAAAAGTTCAGACCATTCTCAGGACCGAGATCGAAGAATTCATCAATACTGGTAAATCTTTGATGCCGGAAGGTTTGGAACGGGAAATTTCTCCGGAAGCGATGGCTGATTTGCTGGTCTTTATTCAGGAAAACAGTTCCCCCGTTAGTTACAAGTACACAGGAGCTTCTCGACCGGATGCTAATTATCCCGATGGTCCCAATCGCAAGAAGCTTGTCAATCAATCACTGGGTTCCGCACGGTTTAATGATGGTCAATGGATGGGATTTCGATTTGCCGGTTCTCAACCACAGCCTAGACTCGACTTTGATATGGGGAGAAAAATACCACTACGTTCCTTGAAAATTGTGTATGGCGTGAATCATGAACCGGGTTCTATCCATGCTCCCTCCTCGATTGTGGTGTCTTTCAGTAATAACGGTCAGCAGTATGGGAACCATGTCAAATTCTCAAAATTTGATGATCAGCCTGACGGTCTGGGGCTGTTTGAGCTTGATCCTCGAACCGTTGAGGTCAATCTGCCTCCTCAGCAGACTCGCTTTGTTCGTATCGATTTTCAAAGTCAGCAAGGGTGGATTTTTCTTTCAGAAATTTCCATCACCAGTAATCCTGTAGAGAGTCAGAATCAGGCTGTTCCTGTGAATGCGGGAGAGTTGAAGGCCCCCTCTGATCCGATCGATCCGATCACGAAGATTAAATCTTTAGTGGCCCGTGTAAAGGTGGGAACCAAAGACGAGTATCGTGAAATTCCAGATATCTGGCGCACAGCGGTGGCACTGGGAAAACGGAATCAGGCTGAAGAAATCAAAAAATTATTGGATGCCTCATTGCCTGAAGCGCAGGGGACTCTGCAACGCTGGCAGGCCGTTGTCATTGGTGGAGGAATCGTCAATGGAATCACGATTGCCGGCGATTGGCCACGTGCACGGATTGAAGGGATATTAAAAGGAGACAAGCAACTTTCTGCTCGCTGGAAACATGCACTACTGCAGTCGGTCAAGATGGCCGACGATCCACAAATCAAATCAGGAACGCGTTACGATGCAGTGAGGATGATTGCCATGTTGGATTATCAAACTTGCAAAGCACAGTTGAAAAAATATCTGGTAGATCCTAAGCAAGCAGAATTACAGATGGGGGCAGTGAGTGGAATTGGCGATATTGATTCTTCAGAAGCAACACAGGAATTGATCAAGGCGATTCCCATTCTGACTCCCCGAAACGGTAAGATTGCATTGGAGTCGCTCATGAGAACCGAATCACGCATAGTGGCATTGCTGGATGCTGTTCAGATGCAGAAACTCTCAGGAGAACTGGTTCATTCAGAAATTCAAAAACAGTTAAAAACACATACGAATGCTGAATTGCAGCGACGGGCAAAAAAGGTATTTAGTCCATAAAAGATTCTGATGTTTTTGTGGAATGTAATACGTCCAATATTCCTCGACAAAAGTCAGGTAAATCTCCCGGGCGACGGCTCGAAACAAAATGACGATCTACGACAACGGAAGCGTCTTCCCAGATGCAACCCGCATTGATCAGGTCGTCCTTGATCCCTGGAGAGCTAGTGACTTTGACTCCTGAGTAAATGCCCGCTGAAATGGGCATCCAGCCTCCATGACAGATGGCGGCTATCAATTTTTCTCTGGCGTGAAATTCGGTGAGTAGCGATAAAACCTTTTCAAAACGGCGGAGTTTATCGGGCATCCAGCCACCTGCGCAAATCACGCCCTGGTAATCGGTAGAGTTGATGCTATCGATTGTGGCTTCTGAGACCGCCGGGTATCCATGTTTTCCCAAGTACGTTTTACCCGCTTCTAAGCCTGCCAGTGTGGTTTCTGCTCCTGCTTCTTCCAGGCGAAATTTGGGATACCAAAGTTCAAGATCTTCATAATCTTCTCCAACGAAGAGCAGAAACTTTTTACCTGATAAAGGCAGTGAATCAGTCATGTTTTATTTCCTAAGTGGCAAATTAATAACTCAGTGGATTGTGGTTTCAAGCGGCGGGCCACATGAATCCAAAGATGATTCCAACAATCGCGGCGTAGAGAATCGATTCGATGATGTGCCCAATGATACGATTGTGAAACCAGATGGAGTGTTGCACGACTGAGGATAAAAAAACTAACAGTCCCGCTGTTGACATGAATCGAAAGACAACCCTGAACTCCGCGCCAGGGGCAATTGCTAATGTCGAAAGGTAGGCAAGGCAAAAACTGACGACCAGAAAATAGACAAACGTCAGTCCCAATTTTTTTCCCATGCCCACTTTCGGAAACACAGTCATCACGCCGGCTGGACCATTATTCCATTTTTGCTGGTATTCCTCAGTTTTCATGTCTGCGGGAGTGTCACAGCCTGGAAACATATAGTTACCTTGTGGAACATTCAGGTCGGTCATTGTTTTGAGAAACTCGTCTTCTTTCTCCATTTTTTTCCAGTCTTCACGATGGAGTTGAAAGACCATCCAAGTCAAAAAACTGGCAAAAAATAAAGCGATCGCTGACAAAATGATTGGCATAAGCAGGCTCGTTAACATGTCATTAATCCTGGATAAGGTTCTGGAACTATGGTTAGAAGAAATTAACAGAGAGATTTGTTTAAGAACTCGATTCCATGATAGGCATTTTTATTCTTCATTGAAAGGTTACGAGGAGACTGTCTGAGTCCTTGTCCTGTTCATTTTAGCAAAAAAGACAGGATTTCTTCTGTCAATACATATTGAAAACTGTGTTTCATGCGATTGTAATAGAGGCATTTTTATTAGCTTCCTTGTTCAGAAAGTGAAGAATTCCATGCAACGAGCTGCGACAGCAATTCAAGAACTTGTGCCTCTATTGTATGTTGATGACATCGTTCATTCATCTGCCTTTTATTGCGATGGACTTGGTTTTGAACTGAAGCTCAAATGGGAGCCTGACGGTAAACTTGCCTGGTGTCGTCTGGAACGTGGAAATGCGGCGATCATGTTACAGTTAGCTGTTCCCGAAGAAGACGGTACTGTGGAAGAACGTTGCAAGGGTGTCGGCTTCTTTTTTTTGTGTGATGATGCCCACAAGATGTACGAAGAATTGGTGTCCAGGGGCCTTTCACTGGAACCTCCGAAAGTTGCTTTCTATGGGATGAATCAACTTTTCGTTAAAGACCCTGATGGCTATGAACTTTGTTTTCAGAATCAGGTTGAAATGCCGACGGGGGAGTAGAGTGTACGCGGATGCCTCTTCGTTCTTAACTATGATTGCTCCGATAAATTTGTCAGCCAGATGACTTGGTAGGGTTTAAGGATGAGATCAGCGTGCAGATCCGAGTAGAGTTCACCGCTGATCAGATCAACCCACGAATCGGTGCCGATCAGATTGATCTCTGATAATGGAACGATCTGTTCGTGCTTCGTGACATTATTGATTGCAAAAATGCTCTGCTGCCGATTCATACTCTGACGCCAGAAAGCAAACACGCTGTCGTTCAGGTGGAGTGTAAACTGTGTTGCGTTTGGATGAAAAGCGGGTTGTTGTCTACGAATTTTCAGCAGGTGACACATGCCTTGAAATATGCGTGCGTGTATGGAATTTACATCGGCCAGTACTTTCAGTAATTGATCGTAATCCCAACGAAGACGGTTGATCGAACGGTTCTGCCCCGTCTTTTCAACGGCCGCCAGATCATTGTGCGTGCCCAGAAAACTGTGAATATAGATAGCGGGAATTCCTTCCAGCGCAAACATGATGGCATGCGCGCATAGGAACCGTTTGATTTGCCATTCATCCGGTCCTTCTAGTGTTCCCTGCAGGGCATCGATTAACGAAATGTTAATTTCATAAGGTCGCATGGAACCTCCGGCGAGGGCTCGCATTGAGATCCGTCCGCCAAACTGTTCCATCATGGAAACCATTTGGTTCATTTCTTCCTCATTCATCAGACCTTCTGCCGGCCTGAGTCCAATGCCATCGTGCGAGGCAATGAAATTCAAATAGGTTGTGCCATGCAAGGCGGGAGGCATACTCATCATCCACGTTTTTAAATGCTGACAACTGCCGCAGAGTAGTGCGTTTACTAACAGGGGTGGGAGTGAGAAATTATAGATCGCGTGGGCTTCATTCGAGTTTCCAAAGTAAGACAGATTTTCCTGGTTGGGAAGATTCGTCTCAGTGATGATCATGGCTTTGGGTGAGACAAATTGAATCAATGTCCGTAATAATCTTACAATTTCATGTGTTTCCGGCAGACTCAAACAGTTCGTGCCCGGTATTTTCCAGAGAAAAGCAATCGCATCCAGACGAAATATTTTCACGCCTTGATCCAGATATAATTTCACGATTTTGACAACTTCACGAAGTAACTGTGGATTGGCAAAGTTCAAATCGACCTGATCCGAACTGAATGTGCACCAGACATGACGCGTGCCTTTGGGTGTTTCGATCGGTTGCAATAACTCATTTGTTCTTGGTCGTATTACTTCAGCGAGATCATCGTCGGGGTTTGCGCAGCAAAAATAATTTTTACCCGGTATAACGCCCTGTTTGAATTGTTGAAACCATTGGCTTTGACTTGAACAATGATTAATCACCAGGTCGGACATCAATTGAAATTCGTCAGCGATCGCGTTGATGTGGCTCCAGTCTCCCAGTTCAGGATTGACTTGTTTGTAATCGATGATTGAAAAACCATCGTCCGAGCTATAGGGAAAAAAAGGAAGAATGTGAATTCCATTAATCGTTTCTTTCAGGAATTCTGCTGAGAATTTCCGTAATGTTTCCAAAGGTTGCTGCTCCGTTTTGAGCAGACTGTCGCCATAGCTAATCATAACGGCATCGTTTTGATCCCAGTGGTTTTGATGCGTCTGGGGCGTGTGACATTTCCCCTCGGGAGACATGATGTCAATCAGGTTCTGGGCAAACGTGGTATGGTCTAAATCGGGGTAAATCACCCTCAAATGATTTTCGACGAGAAATCGGTATTCGCTGACAGCGGAATGCTCAACTGGTTCGATCATCGCTTTAGGAAAACTCCCGGTAGTCATCATCAATGGCGTAACACAGGTGTTTGAAGATATCAGGAATCGCACTTTGCACACGATTCCAACTGGGGATGAAAGGA
>NZ_CALEMX010000588.1 GCF_937910335.1 uncultured Gimesia sp.
GGCTGCAGGAAAAACACTAGGAGTGCAGTATGATGTACTCCAATATCGTGACGGATATTTACAACCGACCATCGAAGCACGATTCGAAATCATTCGACTGATTCGCAATTTTAAACCGGATCTCATTTTGACACACCGTCCGAATGACTATCATCCGGACCACCGATATACCTCGCAACTGGTCTGTGATGCTGCCTACATGGTCACTGTGCCTCCCATCGTACCCGATGTGCCGGCATTGCGAGAAAATCCCGTGATTGCTTATTTATCAGACCATTTTACACGTCCTTATCCGTTCTCACCCACCGTCGTGATTGATGTCGAACCAGTCTGGGATCGCATGATCGATGCCCTCGATTGTCATCAATCGCAGTTTTATGACTGGCTGGCCTATAATCATTTTTACGAAGATGAAGTACCCGCAAAAACATCAGAACGAAAAAACTGGTTGAGTGGCAAGATGAAAGAGCGAATTGCTCCTCTCGCAGATCGTTATCGTGATTTAATCATCCTGACCTATGGTGAAAAACGGGGCAGAGAAATTCAGTTGATCGAAGCCTACGAACCCTGTGAATATGGAACACCTTTGACAGACGAAAATACCAGACAGTTGTTTCCCTTTCTTCCCTGATGCTTTTTTCAACGAATCATAAATATAAAGTAAAGAACCAATGCGAACTCTCTGCCGCTTTATTCCTTTTCTGATTTTGACTTGCAGCTGTCTATCACATCTGCACGCTGGAGAAACCGCCGCTGAACGGGGTTATCGGCTGTTGACTTCAAAAGCCTATTTGCCACCAGATTTCGATCAGGAAATAGTGAATGATCTTTGGAAGGTCTGGCCCATAGACTTAAGAGAACAAGCCGAACAGGCATCTTCAGATGAACGGCAAAAAATGATCTATTCCTATTACGGAATCATGCAACGCCCCGATTCTAAATCAGGGCCCTTAGGATATGTGGTCACACCAGAACAGAAATGGGTGATGAATTGTTTCAACTGTCATGGCGGAAAAGTAGCAGGCACCGTGATCCCCGGGGCACCAAACAGTCATGTTGCACTACATTCTCTGACGGAAGATGTGAGTAAGATTAAACTCCAGCAGTTAAAAAAATTGAGTCATATGGATCTAGCGGCATTGGGCATGCCTTTGGGAACCACGCATGGAACCACGAACTCGGTAATCTTTGGTGTCATCCTGGATTCTCTGCGCGACCCTGACATGAATTTTGATAAGACTCGCTCAGTCCCACATTTATTACATCACGACATGGACCCTCCCGCCTGGTGGAACGTCAAACGAAAACAGAGAATTTATACCGATGGATTCGTTACAAAGAATCATCGGATGTTGATGCAGTTTATACTCATCCCCCAGAACAATGCGCAAAAGATTAAGGAATGGGAAGCCGACTTCGCCGACATTCTGGCATATATTGAATCGCTCGAAGCGCCCCATTATCGTTGGAATATAAATGAAGCACTGGCTTCGCGTGGAAAAAGTGTTTTTAATGACCACTGCGCACGCTGCCACGGTACGTATGGTGATAATCCTGCATATCCAGAGAAAACTGTTTCCATTACAGAATTAAAAACAGACTCGGTTCGACTCAAATCGTTACCGCCCGCTTATCGTGACGCGTTAAACAAAAGTTGGCTTTCCCGCTATGGAAAAGATCACGTAGTAGCAGCTCCCAAGGGATATGTGGCGCCCCCCTTGAATGGTATTTGGGCGTCTGCTCCATATTTTCATAACGGATCTGTGCCGACGTTATGGCATGTATTGCATCTGGATGAACGCCCGGTAATCTGGAAGCGAACAGAAAATGGGTACGACGTGAACAAAGTGGGGTTGGAAATAGAATCGTTTTCTGTCATGCCTGCCCCCTTATCAACCATACAAAAAAGAATGTATTTCGATACAAGGAAGTTTGGCAAAAAGGCAACAGGCCATCCTTATCCAAACGATCTGAATCAGTCACAGAAACAAGCGGTTCTCGAATATCTGAAAACGCTTTGACTGTTTTTCCATGACCAGCCAGGGCTCGCATGCAGATTATTCAAAGCCAAAGAAATACATCATCGCAACGAAATTAATAATAAGAAGGAACAATGCAGGATAATACCCAAAGGCAGCCCGCTCTCGCACAAGTGGAATTTCTTTATTGAGCGGCGGGCTTTCATTCGAGATATATCCGGGACTCCATTCGCTTCCATCTGGAGTCACATATTTTGAGCGGGATTTCCACAAATAAACGCAAACAACGGTAACGAACAATGCTGCAGACAAGGTAATCAGGGGATGCGCAACCTGTGTTTCATCGGCTAGTTTCGCTGCTTCTTCTGGGAGACTCGTTTGCTCTTTGGTCACCGTAACGGCAAAAGCATTGTTCATGAAATGCACCAGAACGGGAGCCCAAAAACTGCGGGTCACATAATACACATAGTGCATAAACATGCCCAACGGAATCACAGCCATTACATGAGCGGGATGTGCATGTACCAGGCCAAACATGATCGATGTAATAATCATTCCGGGTACTAATCCCCAGCGAGCAATCAGACCACGCCCGATGACTCCTCGAAAGACCAGTTCTTCACCAATCGCGGGAAAAATGGCAATTACCAGTATCAATGCGCCTAATGAACTGTTTTCCGTCATCTGCTTAACCATTTCCATGGCTTGCATCTCATCAAATGCTTTCAACGCCGGAACCTGCTCGACGAAAGCGCTCCAGGCTTCAAAGGCCAGACGATAGAGTTCTCCTGAAAGTAAGGAAAGCGGGATCACAGATATGAGTAATAGGAATCCGGTGGAAACGGCAAACGGTTGGGTATTCAATTTCCCAAAGACACCTTTTCCTAATCGTAATCCAACTGCCAGCATTACAATCAACACAAAGATACCCTGCTCCACGCCTGCCATCTCTAATAAGTGATCATCAAAAAACTGAGTCAGTTGTTTTTGAATGGCTTTCGCATTCTGTTGAAGATTACTTGTCACTAGCAAATAGACGACTGCACCGACGGTAAAAATCATGATTCCCGCAAAGTGTGCACCGATGACACCAAACATCCAGCAGATCGATTCAAATAATCCTGGTCCCGGAGGCCGCACACTTTTAGCAGATGGCTGGTAATCCTGTTCGGAAATTGGCTGGTGTTCCTGTTCGGCAACCCGAAGCGCTTCGTTCAAAATCGGATCAATATCTGAAGCCTCACTCTCTGTCGGTTGAACGTTATTTGAGTCCGCCGACAGATCGTTCGCAGAGAAATCCGGGTCTGTCGAATCGGACTCTGGTTTTTCAGAAAAAGGATTATCAGAAGCAGGCATAAAGCAATTCGATTTCAGAGTAATTGTGTGATGACAGTTCGAAGGGAACGATAATTGAAAATGTTGGCGTAAGTTAATACTTACTCTTATTTTAGGCGATACTGAAGTCTATGGTTTTATCGTCTCTGTAAAAAAGTGCGAATTCATGTTTTTTTGAGGAATTATCGGATTCCCGCATAATAATCCATGTTCGTGAGCGAATCAGATAGTGCAACAGTTCATTTTGGAAAAACCCATTATCGCTTTTGTATTAAAACCATGTATCATATTACACTTAACAGGGCCAGATTGATGACTGCGCCACTTCCTGTTGATTCCAGTCTTTCCACCGGACAAATTACTGAAATGTTACCAGAACAAGACTCTGATACTGACACAGAGGCAAATCAGTGCCAACTCCAATATTGCGCTAATTGTAATTCCACATTCTTTCTACAGGCAAATGTTGAGAATTGCCCTGATTGTGGAGCGAAGGTTGATAGCGTTTCTGTTTCGGATTTAGAAGAAACAATGGTGCTTGATAATCTCGCCGCACAAATTCCACACACATCAGACATCTCACCCGACACCGACGACCCCATCATTGGTACGGATCTGCACGTGTATCAATGCCAGTCATTGATCGGGCGAGGCGGTATGGGGATGGTTTATCTGGCAACCCACCGAGATCTCGGAAGACAATGTGCCCTGAAAATACTTCTGCCAAGGCTGGCCGAACGTGATCCAGAGTATGTGGATCGGTTTTTACATGAAGGACGGGCAGTTGCGACTTTGAATCACCCCAATATCGTAACGGCACATGCGATTGGAGAAGAACGAGGATATCGTTTTCTAGAGATGGAACTGATTGCAGGGCGAGCGTTAAGCCGTATTGTTCGCGAAGATGGTCCCTTGTCGCCCATGCATGCCACGTCTTTAATTTCACAAGTTGCCTCGGGCCTGGGAACAGCACATGTCAAAGGCATTATTCATCAAGACCTGAAGCTCGAGAATATTCTTTTATCCAGTTCGGGAATTCCCAAAATCGCTGACTTTGGGTTGGCGAAACGGATTAGCGCAGAGGATAGCTTATCGTCCCAACATCAATTGGCCGGAACACCTAACTATATGGCACCAGAATTATTTCAGGGAGCCCTCGCAACCGCGACATCTGATGTCTACTCCCTAGGAGTATGCTTCTTTGTTTTGTTAACAGGACAACTTCCCCATCGAGGGAAAAATTTTAATTCTCTGATTCAGGAAGTGACTGCTAAACCTGCACCAAGTGTGCGAGATTTATGTCCCGATGTTCCATTGGAAATTTCTGAGTGTGTCTCGTTAATGCTGGACAAAAGCCCGGCCAATCGATTTCAGAATGGTTTCATGGCAGCACAATTCCTGACGGCTGTTTTAGGACAGGTCAAGAATATTGAAGCATTGCTCCACGAAGCTTTTGGTAATTCTTCTTGCGTTTCATGGAGACGAAACGGGCAGCAGTATATCTTGGATGTCAAACAGTCTGCAGAACGCAAACAGACCGTTCTGATTGAGCCCAGCGAGCATCAGATGCATGAACGACTCTTATTGATTTATAGTATATGCTGCGATGCACAGCCCGAATATTATGAAGAAGCACTCAGGCTGAATGCAGAAATTTCACACGGTGGGATTTCAATCCGCGAAGTAAATGGCAAGTCTAAGTTTGTAATGGTCGATACATTTCCTCGCTCTACCGTCGATGCGGAAGATATTCACAAAAGTGTAATGGCGGTTGCTCAACACGCAGATGAGATTGAAAAACTACTCACCGGCGATGACTTTCATTAAATCCGAGGCACTTTCGCGGAACACCATCAATCGCTGTAAGTCCGTTTATAGCGATTCTATAGTTTAATCACGCAGTCAAAGCTCTCAAGATTTCAAGGGAAATGTCACCCGATCAATATTATGCGAACTCAGAGTCTCGCGAATTGCATCGAAACGCCTGATTTGCGTATGAAAGCCTGGAAATGGGCTGAAATCATTGAGATATTAAATCAAGAGCTTGACCATCCATTCAAACCACTGATATAGTCAAGGTTTGAGGGGCAAACCGATCTCAATCACGATGAGTCTGTATGTTTGTCCCGTTTTAGCGTGCAGACGCACTTTTCTGTTATTTCCAAAGATATTGTTTTCATCCAAATGAGATTTCTCTGCGGTTCGGTAAACTCTGTAGGGGATTCTCGTTCATTTAGTCGATATACTGTTACTTCGATAAACAGTTTTCAAAATTGTATTGTCAGTAACTCTGAGGTCTTCTATGCAACACTCGCTTAAACAGTCTGCTTTTACAGCCTTCATCTGCAGTTGTTTTCTGTACCTTCCCGGCAATCAGACGATGGCTCAGAATCAAATCCTGAATCGTGGTTTTTCAATCAAAGCAGATATCTCGGCGACGGGCGAAGAACGAGCGGCACAAAAGTCATTATGGGTACTTGATGCCGTATTTAAGCCGATGCGGATGGTTCGTATGGATTTAACGAATCTCAAAACAGGTAAAAAAGAAAAAACTCTGGTTTGGTACATCGTGTATAAATGCATTCTTCGACCCATTGAACGACCCAACGACAAAAATGAATTCACACCGGAAAATGCCAAGGTGCCACCACTGTGACCGCCTTTGTTTGTCCCCGAAATTACACTGATTACAAACGATAATGGACAACAAAAAATTTATCCCAATCAAATACTTCCGGAAGCCGAGGCGATCATAAATAAGAGAGAACGTGCTCAGTTCAAAAATGCGGTAGAGATTATCGGTGAATTACCAGCAGAGACCCCCATGGGTTCTAAAAAAGAAAATGCCATTTATGGTGTTTGTGTCTGGACTGGCGTGGACCCCAATACCGATTATTTTACAATCCTGTTTTCAGGACTCTCGAATGGGTACAAAAACGTCGCAGGTTCTGACGGGAAAACGATTACACTGAGGAAAGTGCTGGTTCAGCAATATTGGCGTCCAGGCGATGAATTTGGTCAGCAGGAACAGGAGTTTCGTCCTAAAGACAATCCTTATTGGGTGTATCTGCCTGATGACCCGCAAATGGCAGCAAAGATGAAAAAAGAGCTGAAAATTGAAGATTCAGCGACCGCTAAACCCTGATTCTTTCAGGAAAATAGTGGGAAATACGATTATCTCTTGCAACTTAAAGCCTGATTCGCCAATATACGACCTCGCGCAACAAGTTTTTTTATGATACGCCCTCTTTACGGGCACTTTTTAGCTACCTGAGGATAAATACAATGGCACATAAGAAGGGGCAAGGGTCCAGCCGTAACGGACGTGACTCAAACGCACAACGTCGCGGAATCAAAAAATTTGGTGGTGAAAGTGTTCTGGCTGGAAATATTATTGCCCGCCAGTGTGGTACCAAATGGCATCCCGGTAAAAATGTTGGTATGGGAAAAGACTATACCATTTTTTCACTGGTTGAAGGAAAAGTCTACTTCGATAAAGAAGGCCGACGTGTTAACGTAGAACCAGCATTGAACTAGAATTCATAACGGTTTACCATAACGTCTTTGCCACTTGATAAATCATAAAGGTTCCCTGAATTATTATTCAGGGAACCTTTTTTTATTGACGAGCTGGATGGCTGCCTGTGAGTGCGACGGAAATTTTTATAGGTGTCTGTTCTTTTCCTCTTAAGACAGTCACAACAACAGTGTCACCTGGCTTTTTACTTTCAATGTAGTCCAAAAAGTCAGAGGCTGACTTAATCTTTTTCTGATCGACGGCAACTATCAGGTCAGCAGCCCCACGATCGATTCGTTCGATCACGATCAGCCCCCTTCTCTGACGAACAATTTCTGGCCCGCGAATACCAGCTTTTTTCGCCGGGCCGCCAGGTGTCAGTTTGGCGACGAGTAATCCCTGTTCGGTTTCATAAACGCGTTGAATTCCTATTTCCGGGTGAATCATATGGCCATGTGCCACAAGTTGTGGAACAACTCGGGCGACCAGATTTGAGGGAATGGCAAAACCCACACCAGAGCTCTGACCAGTGCTACTGGCGATCGCAGTATTAATCCCGATCAATTGACCTCGCGAATTAAGTAAAGGCCCACCCGAGTTACCCGGGTTGACTGCTGCATCAATCTGAATGATTGACTTGATTGTTCGGTTGCCACGGAGCTTCAATGATCGATTGAGGCTGGAAATAATACCGCAAGTCATTGTGCGCTCCAGCCCAAATGGATTTCCAATCGCAAATACTTTCTGCCCCACTTTTAACCGACTGGAATCTCCCATCACGACGGGATTCAGGATTTCAGGATCTTCTTCAATTTTGATAATGGCGATATCGTTGATCAAATCAGCCCCGACAAAGGTTGCCGGATAAGACTTGCCATTAAATAAAGTTACATTGACTTGCTGGGCGTTTTCTACCACATGATAGTTCGTCAGAATGTGCCCTGTTTTATCGATGATAGCGCCAGAGCCAGCGCCTTCAGTGTCATGTTCGAGTAAGAAAAAACCTTCTGTTCTTGTGCTTTTGGTTGTGATATGAGCAACGCTTTTGTTTAAATTCTCATAGACACTCACATTAATTTGCTCTTCAGCCGTCAATCCATGCTCATTGAATATATTATTTGGCTGTGCAATAACAGATTTTTTTGGTGCCGTTTTTGAGGATGAGGGATCAAGAGCAATGGGGGGTAGAATCCGCGGCCCTTTTAATTTCGGTTGCAGCTGTGCCTCTGACAAATGAAGCCAGCCTGAAGAAGGAGAGTCAACCGATGCTACGATCAGACCACCAATAACTGCGGAGAACAAACAACTAAATACATATTTCATGTTAAACCTCACATGAAACGAAACTCAAGAAATTTGGATAAAACAGAACGTTCAGGTGCTTGTACTCTGAATTAATTGAAAATAAATGTAAGAGTATTTGCAAAGGATTCCTGTATCATCTGGAATGAACAACACCTGAAAACAATACCAGATTACCAGGCATCTTCCTGGCGATGATATAGTAATTCAGCTGGCAGAAATCCACTGACCTATTATCACATATCTTTCGAATTGGTAAATAGGAATTCCCCTCGACCGCTACATGCCTGTTTTATGACGTGCATTGATACCAGTCATCCAAACGGGGTAGTAAATCGCTTTCACAATGCAATTGGTTCGGACGACCTCGAGATTTTACGTAATGATCTTTTTGATTCTGTTCATTTAAAAAGCAGAATCAAAGTGTGAATATGCGCATTCACAAACACATTCGTTACTTGATGTTCAATAACGAGCAAGATGATGTTTTATGAGCCAGGTTTAAGGCTCTTGTTGAGGCTCCTCAAAAGCAGCGGGCTCGATAACCGGTACCGCGGGTTGAGCGGTCGCATCACCAGAGATTGTGTATACTGCCTGATCGGCTTCTGATCTGAGTGTCCCCGTCGTTACAGCCATCGCGAGTCGAAGCTCTTTTTTCATCGATACGTATCGAGAAGCAACGTTGCCGCTATTCACCATGATGTCATCAATCACATAATGGTCGTGCTGTTTCTCGAGAAGCACGGTTGCTCCCCGGTGTTTGTCGCCTAATTGAATACGTGCGTAACCTTCGTTTTCATTCAGTTCCAGACTTTCCAGTTTGGTCATTAATAATTCAGTGATTGAGTATGATGTTTTGGGAATCTGATCAACCTGCCGCCAAACCAGTTCGTTAAAATCACGTGTGGAATGTCGTTGCAGGTTTCGAATGTTTTGTTTGTGCATATGGTAAGCATAGTTTTGGACTTGAACCATGAGTGCCAGCGTCTCTTTTATTGAAGCTGGTCTGTTTTTAAGGTTCAACTGAATGTCATCAACCAGTAGTTGCCCCAAATGCTCGCGTAGAATATAGGTTAAAGATAAATTCCCCTGTCTTGCGAGTACCTTGGTGACTGCACCGTTAAATTTGATATCTAGAATTTTAAAGTCAGGTCCAGATATTTCACCAATCGGCAGATGTGAAACTAAGTCAGGTTCTACTTGTTTCCAGACTCGCGTTGAAAAATCGGGTGTAGAACTGTAATCGAGAATCTTCATGTTACGTTCAGCCAATGCGCCACTGAATAACATCGTAATCGCACGTGAGGAAAATAATGCCGTCAATGTAATTTGCTCTTTACCATGATCTTGAAAAAGAGTGACTTCTTCGATCAGATATTTTTCGGGTATATCAATTTCATCTGATTCAATTTTTACAATGGATAAATTAACCATCTGCCCTTCGACATGTGTGATAAAATTGGCAAGATTTCCTTCAATCTTGAGATCATAATCCGTGGCAGCAGAATGGGTTTGGGGTAAAGCAGCTAAGGTGAGATCCCCAAAATCCAGGCTTCCTCGATAAAATTGATCGGTTGTGTAGTTTTTAATTTGTTCTTTGTTGTTTTCATTGTAAGTATTCAGGAAGTTGCTGACTGCCAATAACATCTTTGCTTGTTTTTTGGCAGATTTAATATGATCACCATCCTGCTTTGATTCGACGGCAACATCGGTCGCTTTCCATTTTCCTGATTTCAGTTTCATCGAAATGATCATCTCACCCGAACGACGGGGAATTCTGATGATGGCAATATCTTTATCTAACTGAGCATCAGGTTTCTTCTTTTTGGTGCTCCTTGCCTTGCCGGCAATTTTTCGGGAAAGTTTAGCCAGAAATGCCGGATGCAACTCTTCGAGCGTTTCTTTGAATTCACCATCCGTGGAAGAGAGAATGTCTTCACGATTACCCGTTTCCCAGGCTGCAAGAAACTCGCGAACAGTCAGCAACAAATCCATCTGTTCCGTCACAGATTTCATAACGGTCAGGTTTTTTTGTTTTTGTTTGACATACAGGTCATCTACAACCCACTCACCGGATTTGCTGACTTTTTTGAGTTCATAAAGAATTTTCTTTTTGTTTTTCCCTACTTCTGCAACCACTTTTTTATGATTGTCAGAGATGTCTTCTATTTTGATAATCGTAGTTTCACCAGTGGGAATCTTGAGGATTTTCAGGTCATCCATCGAAGACTTGTCTCTTAGGACCACTTTCGAAAAACTCATCGTTGTGTGGTGCTTCAACTGTTTCAGATCATCATTTTCAATCGCTTTTGAAAACTGTTCGATGGCTTTTGTTTCAACCAAAGAGGCACAGCCGGTTGCCATTACAAGAATGAATGCACCGCTTACCAGAGAAAAACCGTTTTTTAGCATCATGATTAGCCCAGGTAGGTATAAAGTTTGAGAGACGAGAGGAGTTTTCGTTTCACTGTTAATAGTTTACGATTCGCCTTGAGTGGTTAACCCGCACTTATTAACACTAAAACATTTGCAGTCATTTCATTTGAGAAAAATAAAGTGATCTGCCAGAGAGAGAGAGAGGATGTGCTTTTTTGCATTTTTTCGCAATCAGGTCAAGAGGGTTCTGGGGAAAATTTACCCGTTTTTGACTTCAAGCATGAAAAATATTTGCTCTTGGCTCATTTTCTGAAATAACTATAATCTCAAAACACTTCAAAAGTTCCATTTCTTCTCTGCCTGTTTTGGCAATCTTACTGTCTCAAATTAGATTTCCCTAGATCTTTAAGTACCTGATTCCTCAGGTATGGAATTGTGGACATTCTGTGAAACGTTTGTGGTTACTGACCTTACTAATTGTTTTGAGCGTTTTTCAATCACATCATTCTGTCCAGGCAGAGATGAAAGGCCCTCTAACACTCAAGTTACGGGTTGAATGGGGGGAACAAACCCCTCGTCTCTGGAATGCTCGTTTTAATTTAACCAACGGCAAGATCAAGGCTGTCCGGTCTCTCGGCGTAGATGCCGATGAAGCGGCTGTCATCTCTCAGGCAGGGCAAAATGTCCTCTACCAGCCACGCACCAACCGGGTTTTTAACAGTATCGAATTTCAGATTGAAGGGGACTCCACTGCGAAACTAAACGTTTTCATTCAGGACCAGAATGACTCGCACATTTCAATGAAACATCAATATGCGCTAACTGACATTCTGAAACAAAAAATAATTCTGCCCATTCACCAGACAAATTCTCAGTTAATGGTCCAGCAGGCTCCCGGCGATTCCTTCGTATTGAAAATGGAGCATCCACATTTGGTGTTTACACCGAATGAAATGATACATATCCGGGCATTTCCCAAGTATCTCCTTGTCACTGGTTCCTCTGCGGGAACCGAGATTTCCTGGACCCTTTATCGTTCTCGCAGCAGGGATATGATATCTTCGGGGGCCAACAAAATTCCACAACTCAATCAGAATGATCTGCTAAAACAGGGAATCCCTTTTTCAATTAATGCGCCTGCAGAAGGAGTGTATGACCTGGAAGTAAATATGCAAACCGGCCAACAGGCGGTAGTCCAGTTTGTTGTAGTCTCTCCACAAGCAAATCACTCATTCCACATAATTCAAAAGGAAAACACCTTACAGATGGTGGATGCGATTGAACTCAATGGATTTCAATCGCACCATGCGCTGGTCGCACGGCGACCACGTACTAGAATACGAAATTCATTCAAGACACTCTTTAAGACTGTACCACAAGCAGAAGAAGCGAACAGTCAATTTCCACCATGGTCAGCTTATCATCTAAAAATCAGAAACCGTAATCAACCTCATAAACTCGTTGTCACCTATCCACAGCGTTCTCAGACTCAATTGGGTTTCAGTATTCTTGAGCCTGATGCAGCCGGACAGTTAGTACCCGTTGGTGTCGATTCAGGTGTTTATCAAACAAACTCTGGTCTAACTGATGCTTTACAAACTGACTCGCAGGAATTGTCGGCAGAAATACTTTTCTGGCCCCGAGTCACTAATCCCATCCTGTTATTTCATGGCCTTGGAACATCATCACCGGCTGAGATTACACGCGTTCAAGTTTTTGAACTTCCCGTTTCTGATAAACAACCTTCCATTGAGAAAAAACCTGACTCTGAAAAGAAAAGGATGGTCGGCCCTTATATGCAAAAGCCGCTCTTGCCCGAAATATTCGGTGCGACTCAAGTACTGGATTCGATTAGTAATCGCAGTCTTGATGATTGGCAAACATTTTATGAAGCCGGTACTCGGCTGGCTTATTATCTCAATTATCACCATTTCAACAGTGTTCTGCTTGCTGTTTCAGCTGACGGAAGCTCAATTTACCCATCGCATTTCCTGTCTCCCACTCCACGTTATGATTCCGGTATCTACCATTCTTCCGGCCAGGACACTGATCGAAAAGATATCCTGGAAATGCTCTTTCGGATTTTTGACCGGGAACAGCTGGCCCTGATTCCCGAATTGCAATTTTCTTCGATTCTCACAAATCTGGAACAAGAAATTCGAGGGCAGCCCGAAAAAACCGTCGGAATCGAACTGGTAAACCATCATGGTCAATCCTGGCGCGATACTAAAGGCGCTTCCAGAGGACAGGCTCCTTTTTATAATCCTCTGAATCCCACAGTACAGCTTGAAATTGCCAATATATTCCAGGAATTAGTCAACCGCTATAAATCGCATTCATCGTTTCAGGGTGTAGCGGTCCAGTTAACCTTAAATGGTTACTTGCAGTTACCCGGATTGAAATGGGGATATGATGACTTCACAGTTTCACAATTTGAAAAAGAGACAGGAGTCAGGATTCCTGTCGCACCTGAATCGTTGAAATATGAAGCACGATATCAGTTTCTCACAACAGCAGGTCTTCCCCAATGGACTCAGTGGCGATGCAGGAAAATCAGAGAACTGCACCAGAGGCTTGCGGAAATATTGTCAAAAGAACGGCCTGATACACAACTCATCTTTTCAGCCAGTGAACTATTACCAGCTCAAAGCAAAGCAGGCGATGTCGTTTCTTCATTGAACTCAGGTGCTCAGTTTCGACCAGTCCTGAAAGAAATGGGGCTTGATTTTTCAGATTATGATCAGCTCGGCAATACTATCATCTTAAGGCCGGGGCAATTTTATTCTCAACAGCATAAGTCATCGGTTGCAAATATAAAAAACAATCATCCTACAATTGATGATGCCTTTAAGACCAGAGAGAACGGCGCTTTGTATTATCATCATCCTGTTGAACTTCGTATTTCAGAGTTTGATGATATTTCCCCATGGCAGCCTGCCTTTACCTGGCTTGTATCACAAGCTTCTCCAACAGAACTCGCTAACCGTCGACGGTATATTCACACCATTGCCACCATGGACCCCTATCTTATTTTTGACGGAGGCTGGACGATTCCATTTGGCCAGGAACAGGCAACAAAATCGATACGCACGCAACTTCAAAAGTTACCCGCGCGACCATTTCAAACGATCAAAACAGCAGAACAACCAGTCATTGCACGCTTGTCTCGCGGAAAGGATAAAACATATTTCTATTTGGTCAATGACTTTCCATATCCCTGCCAGATTGCCGTCGAGATCGCCATCACAAATACTGCGGATATCATTGATCTGGAAACGAATGATAGTTTGAAGACAGAAGTTTCTTCAAACGGCACAAAATCCTACCTGGTTTTGTTGGACGCTTTTGATTTTCAGGCATTCGAAGTTCAAGATTCACAGGCACAAATAAAGTCTGTGAAGTGTAGAGTCAATAAAAGTGATTTGGCGCATCTACAGGAAAAAATTGACCAGAAGAGACATCGATTACTTGAAATTCATCGTTCGAAAGATGATGACAGTACCATCGTATTTCACACAGACTTTGAAAGTCAAAACTCCCGCGACTATATTCTGGCAGGTTGGGAATCGAATGATCAAAATCAGACAGCATGGAACCTGGATACCACGGAGTCACATTCCGGCAAGTCCTCTTTGCTCCTGGGACTCAAGCAGGGAAATAGTTCGTTAAAAACGAATGAAATTCCCTTACATCAGTCTCGATATTTAAATATGAGTGTCTGGTTAAAAACAAACACCAAAGAGATGCAGGTCAGGATTGCTTTAGAAGCAGAGCAGAATGGAAAATTAAAAACACAATCAGCTATGATTTCAGTTGATCGCCAATGGCGAAAATATTTGTTTCGTGTGAAAGATATCCCCTCAGATCAAATTGAAAATGCACGTATCATGATAGAAAAACTGGGCTCCGGTAAACTCTGGATTGATGATGTCGATTTGCAGATTCATCAAATTTCGCCAGAAGATGATCGTCAATTGACCAAACTGGTCTCGACGCTCTCATTCGCCTGGGGGGCTCAACGTTATCTGGATTGCTATCGATTGCTCGACAGTTACTGGGGGCAATTTGGAAATGAATCTGATACACCACAGTCTCTGCCCACTCAGAATACCACCCCAGTCAAACAGGCCGAACGTCGCGGGATTCGCAAACTGATTCGCCGCTAATTCTCTTTAGACAACTCGTTTTTCAAAACGAAGTTGTCGCCCATGGCATAAACTCTGTTGGTTCAGTGGTTTAAGAGAATTCTCAAGTTGAGAACGTTTCAGATGATATAATGCTTATGGAAGCTTATTCGAATCTTTTACGCTGATTTTATTTACTTTCTTTAGGGAAGGATCTGAGATAATGGCGCGAAAATCAATTTCCAAATCAAAACCAGAAGGTGTTAAAAAACGTTCTGCCACAAAGCAAACACCCAAGCATGTTTCCGGCAAGAATAACGGCAATGTACACACCATCGGAAGTTATTTGATTCAGCGATTGCAGGATTATGGCATCAGTGATATGTTCGGAATTCCTGGCGATTTCGTATTGCAATTTTATGGCATGCTCGAAGATAGTCCTATTCGAATCATAGGGACAACACGTGAGGATAATGCCGGCTACGCAGCAGATGGCTATGCACGCGTCAATGGAATAGGTGCTGTCTGTGTAACATATTGTGTTGGTGGACTCAGTTTGTGCAACTCCATCGCAGGAGCCTATGCAGAAAAATCACCCGTCGTCGTAATCAGTGGTGCCCCCGGAATGACCGAGAGGGAAACGGACCCCCTGCTCCACCATCGAGTGAAAGACTTTCAAACGCAACGTGATGTCTTTGAGAAAATCACAGTAGCGACCGCATTACTGGATGATCCTATGACAGCCTTTCAGGAAATTGATCGGTGCCTGGAAGCCTGCGTACAATACAAGCGTCCGGTTTATCTGGAACTGCCACGCGATTGTGTTCACACAAAAGCGATCATTCCACATATTCCCGATGATAGTCAGCCAGCAAGCGATAAAAATGCCTTACGGGAATCGCTTGATGAAGCTGCGGAATTGATTCAAGCAAGTAAAAAACCTGTGATTATCGCTGGTGTAGAAATCCATCGGTTTGGATTAAGAGAAGAAGTTCTGAAGTTTGCAGAAAAGCACAAGATTCCCATGTGTGCGACGATTTTAGGCAAGTCAGTCGTGAGTGAATCTCATCCACTTTATCTGGGAGTGTATGAAGGAGCAATGGGTCGAAACGAAGTCCAGCGTTATGTAGAAGAAAGTGACTGTGTCATTCTTCTAGGTACATTCATGACGGATATTAATTTGGGGATATATACAGCCCATCTCGATCCCGGGAAATGCATTTATGCAACCAGTGAAAAACTGCGGATCAGCTATCATCATTTTCATGATGTCGTATTTTCTGATTTTGTCACATCGCTGGGAAAACAAAAAATGAAGGTAACCGTTCGTAAAATACCGAATGGTGTTCGTCCACAGCCTGTCAACTATGAAGTGAATCCAGCAGAACCTGTGACAACAAAGCACTTATTTGAAAGCATCAACCAGATTCTAACTGATCAGACCGTTGTAGTAACCGATGTAGGAGACTGCCTGTTTGGTGCCGTCGATTTGATGATCAGTACACATACCAAATTCCTCAGCCCGGCTTATTACACGTCAATGGGCTTTGCAATACCGGCTTCCATCGGGGCCCAGGTCGCAAATCAAAGTTTAAGACCGATTGTTCTAGTAGGTGATGGTGCCTTTCAAATGACATGCCTGGAGCTTTCGACCGCCCTTAAGCTGGGATATAACCCAATTGTAATTGTCTTGAATAACAAAGGCTACACAACGGAACGTTTCCTGCAGGAAGGACCGTTTAATGATATTCCGAATTGGAAATATCATAATATCACCGATCTCATTGGCGGTGGATGGGGCTTTGAAGTAAGCACTGAAGGTGACCTCGAAAAAGCCATTAAAGCAGCATTGGCAAATAAAGACAGCTTGAGTGTGATCAACGTGCATCTTGAACCAACAGATGTAAGTCCTGCATTGACTCGTCTGGCTGAGAAGATGTCGAAATCGCTTTAGCCAACTTTCTTACAACCGAGCTATAAAAAAAACCGGATGAGAGTCCCGTTCTCTACATCCGGAATTTTTTCCTTTCGCTTGCAGTTTTTATTGTCCAGCAAATAAAACTGCAATTTTGAATGCGAAAGGGTCCCCCCTGTTTTGTTGGAAATTAAT
>NZ_CALEMX010000589.1 GCF_937910335.1 uncultured Gimesia sp.
GGCGCAAATTACGTGCCAAAGCGAGGGAAGTCATCTGGGAAATGCGGGATAAAAGAAGCCATGGGTCAAATCCCTAACGATGATTATTATCGAATGGTGATGATGAATTCAATCGATAAAAAGAAACGACTCGAGGGACAACTGACGCCAGATGCCATCAATTCACGGCTTGCCGGGTGGGTTAATAAGCCAAGTTACTTTTGGACTGATGGCACGTCATTTCATCGCCGTGGTTCTACCAGGAAAACTGACACAGCGGCGGTGTTAAATCAAGGGCCCGTCTCACCTCCTGAGAATTTGAAAACACACTATGGTTCCGTTAATATGGCGTCCTGGTCAGTAAACAATGCCCCATCTTGCAGAGTTTGGTTTGGTGTTAATTCCAGTTATACTGATGGCCAAGGCTGGATTGGTGATGATCTCAACAAGGTGTATTCCTTCGAAACGCTTGCACCGCTGGGGTTGAGAAAATTGAATTGGAAAGAGAAATTTGACTGGGACAACCTGGATAGTTTTATGTCAAAAGATCCCAGTCACTATCAGGTCATCAGAAGAGAAGACTTTAATGGACGGTCCACGATTATAGTGGATCAGATTTATACGCCACCAGTAGAATTAAAAAGGTTGCGTTCTCGTATTCGTGCCTGGGTTGATCCGGATCAAGGCTACCTACCTTTAAGAATAGAATGGAGCTACATCGACGCGGATGGTAAAGCAACTGAAGGGGGTCGTCATTATGTAGAAGTTCTGGAAGTCAAAAAAGTTGTTGACGGATATTATCCGGTGCGCATCAAATTCCAGGAGTATACCTCAGACAGTCTTGCGATTGAAAAACAGATCGAGGAAATCGGAGTCGAAAATTTAGATGGCCAGCCTCTTCCCTTGCTGCCATCTGTGCCAGGACGAACTAAAATCTGGGAGGTCACCAAATTCACACCGAATAAAGTGATTGAGCCAGCTGCACTCGCTCTTGAGTTTCCCAAAGGCGCCTATTATCGAAACGACGTTGATGGCAGACAGTATCATGTCGGCGAACCGCAGCCTCTTCCGCTTACACCGGAATTTATGCCGAAGTTGAAAAAGGGAGATCTAGCGCCACAGTTTCAGGTCGCAAGCTGGGCTGATGGTAAATCGAGGAAGCTTTCCGACTTTCGGGGGAAAGTGGTGGTCGTTCTGTTCTTTGATACAAAAGGAATATTAAATGTACCTGAAGACATGCAGGATGAATTGCGTCAAATGCTGAACTGGAAGAAGCAAATTTATGAGAAAAATTATGCAAAAGGTGTTGTGTTTCTGGACATTCACCCTGTTGGGACAACCCCTGATCAAATCCGTGACTTTCAGAAATTTCGACAATGGAAAACTTTGGCGGCGATCGACTCAGGAACGCAAGCTGAAGCGGGATTGACAATTAAGAAATATAATGGCTTTGATGATCAAGGTATTAGTGCATTTCTGATCGGTCGTGATGGCCACCTTGTTATGAGTACAGATTATATGTCAGATTTTTACTTTGAAACTTACTATCAATACGCTGCCAGAAAGCTATCGATTCCTGTGGATAATCTGGAAAATCTTCCCGAAGCGGAAGCCATGCAGCAAAGTATGCGAATTATGGAGTTCATTATCAGTGAGCAAATTGATAAAGCACTTGCGAAATAAAAGACACAATGTGGCTTAGTTGCACCAATAGACAATCCTTACAGAACAACTTAAATACTTGCAGCAGCACTAAAGCCAGCTCTTTCAGGAACTGAAATAGCTGGCTATGCAAACCTGATCAGGCTGGCGTGGGTAGCAGTTCGCGGATGGCTTTTCCGGATGGTAAAATTGGTACCGGGCGTCCCTGGAGATCACGTAAGACAAACTCATGGTCAATGCCCAGATGGCGGTAGACGGTTGCCCAGAGATCATTGGGGCTCAATCTTCTTTCGACCGGATATTCACCTTTGGGATTTGTGGCACCGATGACTTGACCGGTTCGCATTCCACCACCTGATACCAGGACCGACATTGCTTTCGGCCAGTGGTCACGACCGGGTTGCATGACGCCGGTTTGCGTTCCGCGCTGAACTGAAATTTTGGGAGTCCTTCCGAACTCACCTGTCACGACCAGCAACACTTTGCGGTCCAGGCCGCGGGAATACAGATCTTCAATCAGCGCTGAAACGGCTTGATCATAGGGAGGCAAACGCCATTCACAATCTTTAAAGAGGTGGGCGTTGACAGCATGTGAATCCCAGTTGTAAGCGGCTGTTTTCGGTGTCCCTTTTCCGGGGAAGGGATGTTCCCAGACCATCGTGACAAACCGGACGCCCGATTCAACGAGCCTGCGTCCCAGAATGGCACGCTGGCCGTAAGCATTCCAGCCGTATCGATCACGAATCTCTTTGGGTTCTTTGGAAAGATCAAATGCACTGCGGACTTTTTCGCTTGTCAGCATATCAATCGCCTGACGATTAAAGCTGTCCATAGCCTGCATGGAGCCGCTCTTATCGACGTCTCGACGGAATTTATCAATGCCTTTTAACATGGCAATCCGGTCTTCCAGCCGAGTTTCCATGGAGGCTTTGACACCGATATTTTGTACTTTGAAATCGGGAGCACTGGGATCGCCGGAAACCATGAAAGGTGTTGACGATGGTCCGAGATAGGCGGGGCCCATTGCAAAGGTATCGATGGAGGCACGAGAGGAATCGACTTCGGTTACGCAAACCGGCATTTCGTTGTCATTTTTCTGTAGCATCTTTTTGACAATGGTGCTGACTGCTGGTGCATCGTTGACTGTACCCACAGGTGTGGCTGGTACGCGGCCCGTCATCAATCGTTTATGTCCGCCGCCATGATCGGCAAATTCATGATGAATGGACCGTATCAAGTTAAACTTATCAGCCACCTTAGCGTGCTTGAGGAGCATTTCACCCACATCGAGCCCTGGCACATTTGTATGGATCGGACTGTATTCACCCCGATATTCGGTCGGAGCTTTTGGCTTCAGATCGTAGGTTTCCATGTGAGGCGGACCGCCGGGAAGCCATACGAAAATGACGGAGGTATCTTCCAGGCTATCTCCGGCTGCTTTCGCCAAAGCCTGTTGACGGAGAAAGTCGTTCATTCCCAGGCCCAATAGGCTTGATCCACCTACTTCGAGGAACGTGCGACGCTTCATTGGGCCGGCACAACGACCTTTTTTTGATTTTCCGCTCATTATAATCAATCCAATCGAAAAAAATATTCGTCTGGCTTTTCGTACAAGTACGTATCAACGTATTGTAATGTATATTGCATCGTTTAGAATGGAAATACAAGTTCAATTTATTTTATCATCTTCTAAAATTAAAATTGGAATTGAAACCAGAAAATCGATAGATGCGAGCCGTTTCGGGGACAATTTCGACAGTTTTCAGGATTTGACCACGAAATCAAGTGTTTTATCCCGCCGCGATGTGGAGTTTCAGGACATTCTTATCAACCCGGAATCTCCCAGGAATTGTGAATCACTATGACATCAAAACGTTTTTTCAGATTGCTTGTTTCCAGTTTTGGAGTCCTGCTTTCGCTGAATCCGGTGATCTCGGATGCTGCAGAGCTTATGGGATTTCTTCCGAATCAGGCAAAAACTATCGTCTTAAATAATCCGGACGCCCATCAACAATTACTGGTGACACTCAAAGAAAAAACGGGGCGTCTCCGCGATGTGACGCGTGAAGTTCAATATCATGCGGAACCTGAAGGGATTGTTCAGGTCAGCCAGACGGGTTTCGTGATACCGCTTGCTAATGGAAAGGCGACGATTACCGCACAGATGACATCAATGCCTTCTGTGGTCTTTCCCGTCCATGTGACTTCATTCGAAAAACAGCGCCCCGTCAGTTTCTATAATGATGTGATCCCGATATTGACTCGCGCTGGATGTAACAGCGGTTCCTGCCATGGTACACCAGCGGGGAAAAATAATTTCCGACTTTCGCTGCTTGGTTTTGAACCGCGTAATGATTTTGAATTTATTACGAAAGAATCTCAAGGGAGACGCGTCTCTCCGGCAGCACCAGACAGGAGTCTCATTCTCCTCAAATCTTCTGGTGGAATTCCGCATAATGGGGGAAACCGATTTAAAAAGAATGGCGCGGAATACAATCTGATTAAACGCTGGATCCAGGAAGGTATGCAGTATGATCCCGAGAAAGATCCGAAGGTAGAACGGATAGTGATTTTTCCCGAAGATCGAGTGCTCCCACAGCAATCGTCACAACAGTTGGTGGTGACGGCATTCTTCTCTGATGGCACATCTCAGGACATTACCCGAACGGCAGAGTATAAACCAAACCAACCGATGATGTCTGAAGTGAATGAGCACGGCGTCGTTCAATTTAAAGAATTCACTGGTACGACTTCGGTGATGGTTCGATTCCAGGAGCATGTTGCCGTATTTATGGCAACGATTCCTTTAGGTAAACCCACACCGAACTTGCCGAAACCAAATAACTTTATTGATGAGCACATTTTCGCAAAACTGAAAGTTCTGGGATTGCCTCCCTCTGAAGGTTCTGATGATGCTACATTTCTGCGGCGTGTAACACTAGACATCACTGGCAGGCTCCCGACTCTGAAAGAGACTCAGACGTTTTTATCGGAGAAACATCCGGGCAAACGCGCTCGTAAAATTGATGACTTGCTAAACAGTTCAGGATACGCAGATTTATTTGCCTCGAAATGGGCCGGTATCTTGCGAAATAAAGCTGGTGGTAACCTGGAACAGATTGCGCGGGAAACCTTTGGATTTCATTCCTGGATTCGTTCCAGTATCTCGGCTAATAAACCATTCAATCAATTTGTCACCGAGCTGGTAACGGCACGGGGTAAACCGGGAACTAATCCAGCAGTTTCCTGGTATCGTGCTGTGAAAGATCCCAAAGACCAGATGTCAGATATTGCACAGGTTTTTCTCGGGGTTCGCATTCAATGTGCGCAGTGCCATCACCATCCGTATGAAAAGTGGAGCCAGGATGATTTCTATGGGTTCCAGGCATTCTTTACGACGATAGGTCGTAAAGAGGTTTATAAGCTACCGGAAGATGATATTGTCTACCATAAACGAATTGCTGCTGTCGCAAAGAACCCTAACACAGATAAGGAACTCAAACCGACGCCTCTTGATGGAGCCGCTTTGGAGATTCCCGTTCAAAGAGATCCAAGAATTGATCTGGCCAACTGGATCTCTTCGCCTGAGAATCCGTTTTTTGCCAAAATGCTTGTGAATCGATATTGGAAGCACTTTTACGGAATAGGACTTGTGGAACCGGAAGATGATATCCGCGTTACGAATCCTGCGACGCATCCGGCTCTGTTAAATGAACTGGCAGCGTCGTTTGTCAAATCCAACTATGACTTGAAAGAGGTCTGTCGCACGATATGCAATAGCCGCACGTATCAGCTTAGTTCATTCCCCAATCAAGATAATAAAGATGATGTCCAAAACTACGCGCGGTATTACCCACGTCGTCTTGCTGCTGAAACCATGCTTGATGCAATGAATGACGCCTCTGGGGCAAAAAACAATTTCAACCATCAACCAGTGGGTGTGCGTGCTGTTGCTTTGCCCGATGACTCGTCTAATGTGGAATCTTTTTTCTTACGTGTCTTTGGGCGACCTCAAATGGACACTGCCTGTGAATGCGAGCGAACGGCGAACGCCGATCTTGCTCAAAGCCTGCATCTGATCAACTCAGATACGATGGTCAAATTACTCTCGGCTCCGGATGGCCGTGCGGTGAGGATGGCGCGTGATAAAACAAAAGATGACCAGACTCATATCACGGAATTTTACATGCATACTCTGTCTCGCTTGCCAACACAAAACGAGCTTGCCATTGCTTTGGCACATCTGGACAAGAAACGAAAACTATCGGCGGCAGATCCCAAGAAACTGTCGAAAGATCAGGCGGAGCGCGAGGCTTACGAAGACATCATCTGGGTTGTGATCAATACTAAAGAATTTTTATTCAACCATTAAAATTCAACGAACGAATTGAAAATGAATACCGCAAAACCGATGAATTATTTCACTGCTTCTTTTTTGATGCTGTCAGCCGTACTGAGTTTTCAACAGTCGGTTTCGGCACAGTTGCCAACGGCGGATCTACGACGGATTTCTCCGTTTTCTGCTGTCGCCGGCAAAACTGTTGACATGACGATCATCGGTACCAATCTTGATCAGACAACAGAACTTCGATTTACTCATCCGGGAATCATCGCCAAACCTGTCCTGTTACCCATCGACGATCTGTTTCCGCAAGCGCGTATTCAAAATACAAGATTCAATGTCACTGTATCGCCCGATGTACCTCCGGGAATCTATGAAGCCCGCGCCGTTTCTTCCTTTGGACTGTCTACAGCGCGACCCTTTGTCGTGGCAGCTTCCGACAGCCGGGAAGTACAGGAAACAGGGGCGCATGCTACTAGAGAGACCTCACTGTCTGTGGATGTGAATTCTGTCATTACCGGAGATGTACCATCTAGAGGAATCGACTGGTACAAATTTAAAGCGAAAGCTGGCCAACGCGTATTACTCGAAATTCTTGCAGAGCGAATTGATTCGCGTTTAGATGGTCAGATAGTCGTCTATGATTCTCAAGGCCGCGAAATTGACCGCAATCGAGACTGGTATGGCCGTGATCCTTTTATTGAAGTCCAACCAAAACAAGATGGTGAATTCTATCTGGCGATTTCTGATATTCTCTACCGGGGAGGTTCTGAGCACTTTTATCGTTTGAGTATTTCCGACAAACCACATATTGATTATGTTTTCCCACCGGCGGGCGAACTGGGATCGCGTAAGACTTACACAATCTACGGACGGAATTTGCCTGGCGGCAGTTTTGGTAAGTCTGTCATTCGCAATGGTAAGAAACTGGAATCGCTGGAAGTGGAAATCACATTGCCTGATATCCCCATGCTCCCTGCCCGTTTCCAGCCGGAATTTCCGCGTCAGGCTCTGCTGTATGGTTCAGATTATCGACTCAAGAATTCCAACACTGTCAGTATCGGTTTTGCGACGGCTCCGGTCGTGATCGAATCTGCTCAGTTGAATCAACAAAAAGTTTCCGTGCCGGTTGAAATTGCGGGTCGATTTGATGAACCCAATGACGAGGATGTTTTTCAGTTTCGAGCAGAAAAGGGAAAGACCTATTGTATCGATGTCATTTCGGATCGAATGCAGTCCCAGGTGGATGCCGCTTTGGAAGTTCAGCAGGTCATTCGATCAAAGTCGGGAGAAGTCACTCTGAAAAAAGTAGCCGAGAATGATGATCTCCCTTCTTTTTTCAGCGTACACAACAAGGATGCGATTAATCTGAATACGAATGATGCTGCCCTTTCTTTTATCGCATCAGAGACTGGTGATTATCAAGTCACTGTTCTCAATCAATTTGGTGGAGGTGGAACGGCTGACATTTATCGTTTGGCGATTCGAGAACCAAAACCTGATTTTCAACTGATTGCTACAACAGAGCGTACCCTGCCATCTGGTCGAACAGGCTACTCTGTTACACCTCTTTTAAGACAGGGGGCAAAATGGGGCATCCGGATTGTTGCTCCGCGTCAGGATGGATTTACGGGGGACATTGTGATCACCGCCGAGAATTTACCAACGGGGGTATCAGCGCAACCTTTGACCCTGAGCGGAAAAACCGATCATGGAATGCTTGTTGTATCTGCAGCCCCCTCGGCCAAGAGCTGGGCAGGTGAAATCAAAATTATTGGTACAGCTCTGGTCAATCAGAAACCGATGGTCCGAGAAGCGAAGTTTGCGTCGCTGATCTGGGGTCACGTTTTTTCCGATGCAATACGCGTCCGTTCCCGTCTCACCACACACATTCCCCTTTCAGTAAATGGAGATGAAAAAGCATCGGTCATTCTGTCACCTGTTGAAAACAAAGAATGGACGGTTGAGCTCAACCAAAAACTGGAAATCCCCATTAAGGTGGTTGATAACGGCACGCGCAAAGGAAATTTGACAGTTGAGCCTCACGGTTTGTTCGGCATGTTGCGCAGCCCCCCGACGGTGAATATTGCTGAAAAAGAGACCGAAGGGAAACTGGTCATTGATTTCAGGCCCAATGGAAATTTCAAGATAGAACCGGGACGATATCAGTTCTCTCTGTTAGGCGTTGGCGTGACACAATATCGTTATAATGTTCCTGCCAGCATTAATGCAGCCGCCGAGGTGAAACGAATTGAAAATCTGATTGCACAAATCAAAGTTGACATGGATCGCACCAATGCAGAAGTCGAAAAAACGAAGCGTCTACTTGATCTGGCAAAACAGAATGTTGCACAAGCCGGTTCCAATACGACATCTGATGCCAACATGAAAAAAGCACAATTGGATTATGATACTGCAATTAAATCTGCAAAAGCGGCTACCGATAAATTCGCCCGCGCTGAAAAAGCCAAAACGCAAGTCGATGCGACTGCCAAAACAACAGAATCAATCGCCAAACCAAAAGATAATAAGTTTGCCGTCTGGTCAGACTTGATCACTGTGATCGTCAAGCCGCCGGCAAAGAAAAAATAGATCGAACAAATCAAGGGTTTTGCTGTGAGAGTTTCTTGCGTACCAGCGAGGATTGCCGGTCATTGAGAATTTGCCAGCAGGCGAGTCCGTTACCTACCAGATCAAATTCGTCGAATTCCCAGATGATTTTTTTGTTTCGATCAATCTCGAAAATTTGTGGATTATCGGGTCCTGCATGACAGTTGCCAATCATACGGTTTCCGTTATCGAGTTCCTGTAAGCAGGTGGTCCATTTTAATTCGATCTCTGTTTGAGGCACATTACCTTTGATTTCCCAGACTACTTTTTTTTCGGGAGAGACTTCGATCACACTGTTGCCGCTACCCGAGGCGATGAGTGTGTTGCCATTTTTCAAGCGAATGGCACCATAGACACGTGTTTTAATCAGATAATCCCAGATAATTTCTCCCTGACGATTATATTCGATGACAACCCCCGGCTGTTCCGAACAAACTAGAAACGTCCCGTTCGGCGTGATTCTTGTCAGGCGCGTCGACTGTGTGCCTCCCGGTTTTAGAGGGAACTGAAAAACGAGTTTTCCATTTTGATCTACTTCGATAATCCGTCCTGCGCCGCTCTCGACAATCATCGTGTTTCCATTGGGCAGTCTGGCGAATGCGTGGACATCAACGCGTTTTCCCGCATTGCCATTCCTGGTTGCCGAGTCGTAAGTCCAGACCACTTTTTTGTCCAAGGTCAGTTCTGTGAGTTTCGTCCAACTATCATGAAAAAGAATATTGCCGTTGGGCAAAAGTTGCACGTCGTGGTGTCCTGCATGTCCTTTCATTGGACCTGCGGTTTTATGTGACCAGAGCACTTTTCCATGGACGTCACAAATGGCAAGAATATTTTTTCCGTAAGAAGCCCCCACCAGAACTAACCGTTCGGCGGCAACTGTTTTATGGACCAATAGAAAGATGAGTATTACGATAACATGCGAGAGGAGTTTCATGGTTCCAGGTATTTCCTGATCGAAGTGAATTTAAATTAGTGCCTATACTATCATATTGGATACTATTGGTCTCTATGAGCAAGTCGCAAGGAACCTTTTATTTGTTTCCGCAATCTTTACTCTTTTCAGGTAATTCTTTTGATTCTCTATCCGTCATACTGTTTTTCATGGCCTGCATGGAATCCAAAGCGAATTGTTTCTGTTTTCGGCGGACATAGGGATAAGCAAGTTTAGACAGTCGTTGATTGGGGCGCGAGTAGGCGAGGATATCGTACCAGACGGAATTATCTTCTGCGTGCCATTCCACTTGAAATCGTTCTTCGCCTGATTCGGCGTGTTCGGGCAGAGTACCATAGGCAAAGGTAAATCGCTGAACTGGTTCTGTTTCCTCGATGACATACACCACACGACAGGCATTGAGAACCCATAGTCCCAAGGCGTGCGCCAAAACACCCACAGTTTGATCGGGTTCCGGAATCAGATCTGAATGATGTAGTTCAATCCAGTCGAACTGAAAATGTCGCCATTCACACAACGCCTGCCTGGCAAGCTGGAATATCTCTTTACCCTGCCCCAGATGAATCCGATTGTGATCTACAACATATCCCGCGGGATGCTCTTCCTTTCCTGTAGCACCGACCATGGGATACGTGAATTCCAGTTTCGATTGTGCCTCGATGAATTCACTGATCTGTTGCTTGTCTGGTTTTTTTAAAAAATACATCAGTGATTAATCATCCCTGCCTACGTGACCATCGTAGTCTGCAAAAATTGTGTTCACATGTCGTTCCAGAATCTTAACTAATGTCGGATCACCTGTTGTAAGTACGAAGTCTGAATTGAGTTCGCCCTGATTCGCCGCCAATACAATAGCTGCGAGAACATGTTCTACATCGACGGGCAGACCGGTTGGCTCTTCCAGCATCAGTGCCAGATCAAATAAGGGCTCTGCCAGTTCCGGAGACACGTTTGCCTGCCCGGAAGAGGTGATGGTGATGCCAGGTATAATTTGTTTAGTTTGTTTCATTGTGTCTTTTTGATCATTTCATACAGTGTGTCGAGAAATTATTTTTCTTGCTTACCTGTAATCGAGTGCCTAGGATATCTTAACTGAGTTCATTCTCTCTGTATTCTCTTTTTTCTTCATTTCTTCGGTAGCAATCAATGAGAGAAATGCGTTTTTAGTCAAAGACGTTACTATCTCTCCAGCGTTCTGTGTAAATTTTTTCATAAAACATTATCCATTCAGGGTATACAGAACCGGCTTTACGTTATTATTTTTTGCATTCACATCTTCTTACAACCCAACAGAACCATTCAGAGAAACAATTACTGACTTTTCTGAACCGCATTCTACTACAGTATCGGGCCTACTGTATTTTTCAGGTTTTACAATTGTAGTCCGATTTTGGGGGATTTTACCAATGCGAAAATTTAGTTTTTTTCTCACACTGTTTGCACTGATGATATTTGCCAGTGATGCGTTTGCTCAACGTGGTGGCGGACGAGGTGGCGGCGGTCAACAAGGTGGTGGACCACGTGGCGGGGGTCAGCAGGGTGGTGGTCAACAGGGGGGCCAGCAAGGTGGCGGACAATGCCAACGCGGGGGCGGAGGTGCTGGCGGGCAGATGCGACAAGGTGGCGGGAATCAGAGCGAAACCGTTGATAGCGTTGAAGTGGTGACGCAGTTGTTGGCACGGATGGATCAAAACCGAGATGGCATGATCTCACGGAATGAAGTCCCCTCTCTATTACTTCCTCGAATGACAGGCGCCGATCAAAACAACGACGGCGTTGTAAATCGACAGGAACAAATGGCTGTGATTGATCGTGCCAAAATTCTCAGTGGCCGTCCCAATATCACAGGACTCGGTCTGACTGCAGATATATTCACAATGTTAGATCAAAACAAAGATACGACAGTCAGTCGAGTTGAGACGCCCAGGCAGTTACAACGACTTTTCCAAGCTCTTGATTCCAACAAGGACGGTCAAATTAATGAGGAAGAACAGAAAGCCGCCCTCTATCTTATTAAACTCAAGCTGAATCCCGAAAAACCAAAGAATCGGGAGTCTACGAACAAAGTTCAGACAAACTGATTCGATCGAAATATCAGAGAGGCATCGGTGCCAGGAATCGACAAAAGACTTTCATGGTGTACTCCTTGGGGCGACTGGACTTTCGAGTTCCGAGTTCGTGTTGTCCAGTTCGCACAACCGGTCAACAGTTGATTCCTGGCATTTTTATTTTTTCACTCTTTCCTGCAGCACCACTTCCACAACAATGATGCCGCGACCCGGAACGCGCACACTAAATTGAGATCCATCAGGGTGAATTGCCACACTGGGGAAATTCGTGAGTACTTTCACCGACTTAACCGGCTTTCCAACATCGATTTGGGGGCGTACATAATTGTGTGAACGATTTTTGATCGCGATGCGAATACGCCCGTTTTCTTGCTCTACAGGCATGAGCGCCACCGCGTTATCTACTGAGGTCACTGTGATTGCCTGAGATACATTTTGTAACGTGTTTGCGCAGGCTTTCACGAAACTCCGGGATACCTTGCGATACGTTAAGTGGGTCCAGTAACTCCTGGGGGCAGTAATAGTCGACAATTCGCCAAGTGGCATTTCTTCCTCATCCCTGACCATTTTCATAATGCCTTTTTTCACCGCCTCTTTTAATACATCTGATTTTGTGTGATACACGCCACACCACAATTCATCTGGTGGATAAACATCATGAAACTCGAAATCTGCTTTGGAAAGTGTCTCAACTTTTCGCCCGACGAGTACGACAGGGCCTCCACGATATTTCATAATCTGAGCGAGTTCTGCTGCTGGAAAAAGATGTGGATTGGGCACTAGTATGGCACCTTGTGCCTTCTCTAATGAATTGACATTAATGGTTGACTGAATCGTGGCGCCAGCTCCCATGATCTGATAGAGGAGTCGATGAGTATCCCAAGTGCGCGTTTTGATAAAATCAGCCATTTGTGCGCGATACGCTGCGTCTGACCAGACAACGGTGGCGCCGTTTGTACGTTTTGGAGGGAGAGAAAATGCAAGGTCCCAACGTTCCTCCAACCAGTTCCACTCCTCGCGGCTCAAGCCATCGCCGAGACATACGAGAAAACCGTCTCCACTTGGTTGCAGCTTTCCGTCGGGGCGTATGTGAAAAACATTCGGCAGCGCATAAATTTCGCGTTCCAGTACTGTCGGATGGTGGTGAATGGCATCCCATTGTTCGACGACATCATGTACGGTTTGAAGATAAATTAGACGAGTCTTCGGTACACAGGCACGTATCAGCATGAGCATTGAGAGAAAGTCATCGTGCCGATCGACACTCGATAGTCGCGGATCCATAGCCAGACTCGCTGCGACGGTCTCAACTATAATTCCATCCACGCCAGTGGCGGCGATGCGTTGGTAGTCGATCCCATAACGGTATAAAGATTCAAACGGTGCTCTGCCCCATGCGGAATTAATCACCGCTTTCTTTTTTTGGGCATGTAAGGCTGTGACCATTGTGGACCAGAACCGCGCCCAACGCTGGGCATAGAATTCGCTCCATTCCCCTCGTTTGTGCTTTAGAATCCAGTCTCCGCGTGCGGTTAGTTTGGGAACATCGTGGCCACATTTCTGAGTAACCAATTCAGGCAACTTCAGGCCCGGTGTCTTTGCAAACTGGTCGATCATATCATCTGAAAACGATGTATTATGGATTGAACCTGATAACGGACCGAATCCATCTGCACCGTGCCAGCCATCAAATCCGTAATCTGAGAGCGTCCTTACCATTTGTTTGGCGAAATAGTCCTCGAAATATGAACCGTCATTCAATCGAGAAAGACAATTCAAGGCCCAAACTTTGCCATGCTTTTTCCAGACATGCAGGACTTCAAGATGATCACTGATCCACTCTCGATGCTCATTGTCGCGGGTGTATTTTGAGAACGAACTGAGATACACCTGCACGCCACGCTTCTGTAAATTATGAATTAGCGAGCGTAGTTGATGATTGGTCCAGTCCTGACGCTTGCGTTCTCGGTTAAACTCATGGCCTTCGCGCGAACAATATTCTTTCGGTAGACCAACTTCCTTCTCAATCCCTGCATGGGAAAGTACAAAGTCGGGCGAACCAATGAGCAAGCAGATTGCTTTCGGCGTAAAACCTGTCGCCTTGAGATACTGATTGACGCCGAAGTCAGACTGCTGATTATCAAAGGCGATTAATTCCGTCCAGATCCAGCGTTCGTGCGCGCGAAGTGGGGCTATTGGCTCTGCAGAAGAAAGCAGTCCGGGTGAGAAGATGACCCAGCCGACAATGCAGACCAGACTAAATAAACGGGAAAATTGCTGTCGCATGATATCGTCCTTTGATTGGTTTAACTGCTGGATCGTTGATATCTATAGATAATCATTATTCTTGAAACTGCTTTTGGACCGCTGGTTTTGTCACTTTGCCCATTGCATTACGGGGCAACTGTTCGAGGTTCATTAAGCGTCTGGGAATCTTGTACGAAGAGAGACAATCCTGACACCACGCCTGAAGTTCTTCGAGACTAAGCTGTTTTCCAGGTTGCATTACAGTCGCAATGGCAACCACCTCCCCCCAGGTCTCATCCGGTAATCCGACAATAACGCATTCACTGATATCCGGGTGATCCAGAATTGTTGATTCGATCTCGAGCGCTGAGAGTTTGTAGCCTCCACTTTTAATGATATCAACGCTACTGCGACCCATAATACGATAATATCCTTCTTCCAGTACCGCTACATCACCGGTACAGAACCAGCCATCCCGAAATGATGCCTGCGTTGCTTCGGGCCGATTCCAGTACTCAAGAAAGACATTGGGGCCGCGGACCTGGATTTCGCCACTCTCGTTTTCTGCGGTTATCTCTTCCCCCTTCTCTGATAAAAGTCTTACCTCAACCCCAGGCAACGGTTGTCCCACATAACCCGGACGTCTTTCACCCTCAAACGGATTGGAGAGTGCCATTCCAATTTCCGTCATCCCATATCGTTCCAGCAAACTTTGCCCCGTCAATCTCTTCCAATGTTCATAAACCTGCGCAGGCAAAGCTGCAGAACCGGAAACCATGAGACGCATTTTTGCGAAGCCATCCAGAACTTTCAAACGTTCGGACTCAGGCATTGATTCGAGTGCCTGGATCATTTTGATGTAAATCGTAGGGACTGCCATAAAAACGGTAAAAGCCCGGGCAGCGACTCTCGTGAAAATAGAATCCAGATTGAAGCGAGGAAACGATTCAATCTCTGCCCCCGTCCACAATGCACATGCAACAATGTTGATGACAGCATGAATATGATACAGCGGCAGAAACAGCGGAATCCGATCATCGGACTGCCACTTCCAGGCTTCGACGAGCGATTCAATCTGTGCTTGAATCGTGTTATGAGATGTGACGACTCCCTTGGGTTGACTGGTCGTCCCGCTGGTATACAGGATCATCGCGCGACGTGCAGGATCAATTTCCGGTAAATGGTTTTCTGATGCGTTCTGGATATCCTCCAGAACGATAATTCGCAATTTAATTAGATCACACAGTGCGATCATCTGGTCTTCGTACTCGCGAGTCGTGACAACGAATGCCGCTTCGGAATTACCAAGAGTATACTCCAGCTCTTTTTCCGTAGCGAAATGACTTAACGGAACGGCAATACCGCCTGCGCGCCAGATTCCCCATTGCACCGTGAGATAGTCAATCAGGTTGGGTGCGAGAAAGGCGACGCATTTCTCATTCAGATCGTCTTGAGAATCGAGAAAGCTGGCAGCCGCATTGGCAGATCGAGTAAGCAGATCGTGATAGGTCAACCGTTGGTCATCACTCTGAACTGCAATAGAATCACCATGTGAAATGGCGCGATCTATGATTGGTAATTGTTTCATCTATTGTTCCCCGTCACCGTGTATCTATTTTATCTGCTACCACTTTTTTTAAACACCGTGTCTTATCCAACAATGATTTTCATTACAACAAAGATCACAGAAGGCCCAAGCAGGCATCCCAGTCCAGTATAAAAAGTAGCCGCCATGGCCCCATAGGGAACTAGACGTTCATCCGTGGCTGCCAGCCCTCCTGCGACTCCGCTCGTCGTTCCCATCAGTCCGCCGAAGATCATTGCGGAGCGTGGGTTGTCGAGACCGATGCTTTTTGCCACAAAAGGTGTCATAATCATAACTAGAATGGATTTGACCAATCCAGCGGCCACGCTTAAAGCAATGATTTCACTTGAGGCCCCGAGAGCGGTACCTGTTACCGGCCCCACAATATATGTTGCGGCTCCCCCACCAATGGTTGTCATGCTGACAGCGTCTCGATATCCGAAGGCGTAGGCCACCAGTGCACCAATAATGAATGAAAGGAGAACTCCTGCCAACAGAGCGACAATGCCGCTCAAGCCGGTTTTCGTAAATTCATTCAGGCGCACTCCAAATGCGGTTGCCACGATGGCCAAATCGCGCAACATGGCTCCCCCCATCAGGCCAATTCCTGAAAGGCATGCGATATCCGCGATACCCTTCTCGCCTCCTGTAATAACACCGCCTGCATAAGCGAGTAGAAGTCCGAAGAGGATGGCAATCGCCGAGCCATGTATGCGACCCTTTGTGATTCGACTTGAAATGAGATAGGAAACCCATACCATGATTCCTATCAGTGAAAATGCCGTCACCAGTGAGTATTTTGATAAGACCGATTCCAATGATGCCCCGATTTCCATCATTGTTCGCCACCATCGGTTTTACTCTGTTGAACGGATACCGAAGCGTCAATGTCGTCTGAAGATCCAAGCCGACTGATCAGCGGAACCAATGCAAAGCTGATGGCAACCACGAGGGTACCTGCAATGATGGCGGCAGGTCCACCGGTAATGGCGGCTCGTACATTTTGACTGGCGGCCATGGCTACGACGATCGGAATATAGATTGAACTCCAGAACAGAATTCCGTTTCGTGATGGTTGCGGCATATGGCCTGACTGATGCAATTTTTCAGCCACGACAATCAGCATCAACATGGCAATCCCCACGCCACCGACGTTGGCATCTACGCCAATTACGATCCCTAATAGCTTTCCCAATAAAAGCCCCGTCAATAAACAAATCGAAAGCAGAGCCGTTCCGAATATCGCCATACCTGTTCCTAACCAATCACATTGAATTAATAAAACCAATTCAAATGATCAAGCT
>NZ_CALEMX010000590.1 GCF_937910335.1 uncultured Gimesia sp.
CGACATCTCGGTAATGAAAACCAGGGTCAGGGGAATATCCGGACAGACTGCTAGGGGAGCGAGTCATGGAAAAAACACTGATCGCTTGGACTGATGCAACATTCAACCCCTGGATGGGATGCACGAAAGTCAGTGAAGGGTGTCGAAATTGCTATGCGCTGACTTTGACAAAAAATCGCATGGGTCTTGATCTTTGGGGTAACGCGCCTCGACAGGTGACAAAGGCGCCTTGGGAAAATGTCAGGAAGTGGAATACGAAAGCTGTCAGCGAAGGAAATTTATGGAGAGTCTTTTGCGCTTCGCTTTGCGACATTTTTGAAGATCATCCTGTAGCAAATGAAACACGCCCAAAAGTATTTGAGCTGATGAAAAAAAATTCGTGGCTTCATTTTCAAGTGTTGACCAAACGGCCTGAGCGAATCGCTGACAACCTTCCCGACGACTGGGGAGACAGTGGTTACCCGAATGTGTGGCTCGGAACTTCCATTGAAGATATGCAAGTCGCGGAGCGTGCGGATCTACTGAGAAAGATTCCGGCTGTTCTAAGATTTATCAGCTATGAACCAGCACTCGGATCTCTCACAGATCTTGATCTCTCCGGGATTGACTGGGTGATTTACGGAGGTGAGTCTGGCCCCGGTCATCGACCAGAGGATAAGCAGTGGGCAAGAGATATGTGGAAAAAGTGTACTGAATCTGGAGCCGCATTCTTCCACAAGCAATCTGCCGGTCATCGTACTGAAATGGGAATCGAATTAGACGGAGATATCATTCGTCAGTTTCCAACTCCAAGAAAGTATGACTTTTCGGTCCCATTTCGAAGTTTGGGATCAGGAATGATAGTGAGTTCGCGAGTGTAAAAATCCCGCTGGGCTCATAACTCAGAGACCGCGGGTTCAGCTTGAGCACGCATGCCTGCATGCACCTCATGACAAACAGGAATTTCCATTTAAAATATGTAATGAATGTCGTTTGAGACCGATTTCCAATTTTGAAAAGGAATGTGACATGCCTCATTTTATTGTTTACCTTGCTCAAGAAAAATTTCAACGCCCTGTAAAACGTCTTGACCGGGAAGCGCAAACACATATCCTGGCAGCAAAAATGGTAGAAGCGGAGTATCCGGATCTTGTTGTGAGTTCAGTGCTTGTGAAACACGAACCTATTTCATCTTGTGCCCGCTGTGGTGCGCCCATCTTCAAAGGTGACTATCACAAAGACCAGATTCGCCAACGTTATGGTTCAAATCGCTGTCTGGATTGCCTGTAAAAATAATTTTGAGAATTGATATGAAATTCAAAGACCGCATCAAAAGCTTTCGACGTATTCAAGCCTCTCAGCTGAAACGCAATCTGAAGAACTGGCGAATTCATACAGAAACGCAGGAAACAGTATTGCGCGCGATTCTCAAAGAAGTGGGGTTCGCTTCTGCATGTCTGGTTCGAGATTGTAAGAATGGAACATTCGAAATCATTGATGGTCATTTACGGGCCGATATCGCTGAAGAGGAAAAAGTTCCCTGTCTGGTTTTGGATGTGACGAAATCTGAAGCAGAGAAAATTCTAGCGACATTTGATACTGTCACATCAATGGCAAATACGGATCAGGTTGCATTGGATACCCTGATGGCTTCGGTTTCTACAGATTCAAAGGATCTGCAGGAACTGCTCGATTCTCTGTCGAGTGTGAGTCCTGATATTCTGGAAAAGATCGAAGGCGAAGATGAATCGCATCTCCTGACGGATTCTTTCAGTGTACTGATTGATTGCAAAGATGAATTTGAGCAAATTGCACTTTTGAAGCGGTTAAAAAAAGAGGGATTCGTATGCCGATCGTGGATATCATAAGGGAATCTCAAGTCATCCGCAGTCCGCGTGTGATTCAACTGGAGGGCATGTTTGGCATTCCAGCCGAAAAGAAAAGCCGAGTTGCATGGTCGGCAAACCTGCCCCTGGAACAGTCTGCGTGGAACATTGGATTGATCGTCGGTCCATCCGGCTGTGGGAAGACGACTCTTGCCAGAGAACTATTCAAAAATGATTTAGTCGATGGTTTTGAATGGTTCCAGAAGAAAAGTATCATTGATGCTTTCCCCAGAGAAATGGGAATGAAAGAGATTGCTGCCCTGCTCTCTTCGGTCGGTTTCTCTTCACCTCCAGGCTGGTTAAAGCCTTATCATGTGCTATCGAACGGCGAACAGTTCCGAGTGACAATTGCCAGGGCTTTGGCCGAACCATCACACATAGTCGCCATCGATGAGTATTCTTCGGTAGTGGATCGGACCGTAGCGCAAATCAGTAGTTGTGCAATTGCAAAAACAGTTCGGAAAAGAAAACAGAAATTCATAGCCATCACTTGTCACTACGACATTATAAACTGGCTTGATCCCGATTGGATCTACCAACCCGCAACCAACGATTTTCAATGGAGGTGCGAAAGGCAATCACGACCCCCAATCTCTCTCGAAATTATTAACGTGCATCGAAGTGCGTGGGAATTATTTCGGAAACATCATTATTTAGATGCTTCGATTCATAAATCCGCAAACTGTTTTATGGCCTTAGTCCAGGGGCAACCTGCTGCTTTCACCGCGGTGATACATTTTCCGCACAAAACAGCCTCTTCCTTTAGAGAACATAGAACAGTCTGTCTACCGGACTTTCAAGGGGCAGGCATTGGTCATGCATTAAGCGAATATGTAGCCTCGCTCTATGCTTGCAAAAAAATATATACCAGTGTCACTGGCCATCCAGCCATGATTTACCATCGTGCAAAATCCAGACTTTGGAAATTGATTCGCAAACCTTCTTCTGCAAATCGCCAGGATGGATTCGATAAAGAGCGTAAACATCGAAAAGCATCCAGTCATGGAAGAATCACAGCCAGCTTTCGCTACATTGGTCCGAAAAGAAAGCAGGAAGCAAAGCGATTTGGCCTGATTTAAGTATCGATCAATGTACTTTGCTAAAATTTACCATGCTGCACAACGTTTCCAGGCAGTATGGCTTCGAAAGGCTTCCGCAGAAGAGACCCCCGATTGTGAGCCACGGGTTGCACATTGTTTCAGCATCAGATCCTGCAGGGGGGAGAAGCTGGTGTCTTTGCCACGTTGCAGTTGGCTTTGATGGCAATTGAGCATAGCAACCTTTGTATCGACATATTCGCTGATGTCGATATAAAAATGGGGTTCGAACTGCGTCATGTTAACGGTATCCAGCCACCAGAGAGCAGGCGGGATTTTCACGGCAGACGAATCTGTTTGATTACCAGCCGAGGCACTGAACCAGGTCGCTGCTTCGGTGATGACAGAGGCGGCACGATGGTCTGCATGATAGTCTGATGCAGAATGTGCCAATACGAGCGTCGGTGAAAACTGACGAATGATTTCCGTTAATAGGCGACGCTGCTCTAAACAGTCAAACAAAGCACCATCCGGGCTATTGCCAAAGAAGAGATCGGCACCGAGCACTTTTGCAGCCATTTGCATTTCCTGTTGCCGAACTTCAGCCAGATTATCAATTGGCGGCTCTGGCTGTCCTTTATCTCCCTGGCAGAGCACACAAATTCCAATGCCAGCTCCCTCTTGATGAGCACGTGCCAATGTACCCGCGCACAAGAGTTCTGCATCATCTGGATGGGCAACAACGGCCAGAATTCGTTCTTGTTCGAAATTTAATTTCATAGTTCTAAATAAAAGTCCTGTTGTGAATGGACTGAGGTTAAACTACCGCAGACGAATCTCGGGAGGTTCTGCAACATATTCAGCAACTGTCAAATGGAAATCTGGCGTTGTTCGTAAAAAGGAAGCCGGGCAGGCACTGGTTACAGGACCATGCAAAACCCTGCGAATCACAGAGCTTTGCCAGAGACGGTTGCAATAGAAATGTTGTTCCCTCGCTCCCAGAATTTCTTGCATACCAACAGTAACTGCCCGCCAGGGGATAATAGAAATTTCACCGCCAACGGTTACTGAATTGATGGTTCTGGTTTCGCGAGTTAAGTCAAGAATTCGAGTTGGTAACTGGGCGAAGTCTTCAGCAGACATACTTTGATCTGGGTCAGGAGGTTCATTGAAGGCAATATGACCATTGATCCCAATTCCCCCAAAACAGGCATCGACTCCTCCCCGTTGATCAATCAATTGCTGAATCGCTTCCACATCATTTGGATCAGGGCAGATTCGATTTTCGGGCAAAGGCGCCAATTCCGGATTCAATAAATCATAAAATTTTCGATTCATATATCCGCGAAAACTGAGGGGATGGGAAATGTCAACCCATTGATCATCGTCAGTCAGATACTCATCCATGTTAATCAACATGACATCTCTGATTGAGTATCGCCTCTCATTCAACATTTCAGCCAGGATGGGATATTGATCTACCGGGCCCACGGGAAGGATTAACGTGGCAGGATGACCTTTCGATTTTGCTGCTTCTATTACCTGTAGTATTGCTGTTGCCATATGTTGAGCAATTTCCGGCATATCTTTTACGATAGTGAGATTGACCGTTGTATCTTTGGCCAACATATCACGGCTGATATTTAGATAATCGGGGAATTGTGTGGTCATTGTGTAGAGTGTACTTTTACTTTGAGGAATGATTCCGCCTTGATACGTCTATTTCGTCATGAAAGCTTCTTAATATAACATAATACAAAATGCCAGCGTGGCATATTCAAAACGGATGAACTTATAATAAAGCCATCAAACCATGATAGGTCCTGGTGATCAAATCGCTTCAATATTGATAATTCGGTATTTAAACCATCTTATCCTGACTAAAGGAATTCACAATGAAATTGTTTCTGGATAGTGCCATCACAGATGAGATTAAACATGGCCTTGATTATTGGGACCTGGATGGGCTCACAACAAATCCCAAGCATATCAAAAATTCTGGCAAACCATTTCTGAAAGTGATTGAAGAGATTGCAGAGTTGTTTGCTGGTACGGAGAAACCCGTGAGTGTTGAGGTCGATCCCAATATTACAGATGCCGATCAGATCATCGAACAGGGGATCAAACTTTCCAAAATATCTCCCAACTTCGTAATTAAAGTGGGTGTCAGCGAGAATGGTTTCAAGGCGATTCGCGAACTGACGAAGCAGGGAATTCGAACGAATGCAACGCTCATATTTTCTGTCGCACAAGCGTGGCATGCAGCTCGTGCGGGTGCGTTTTTTATTAGCCCCTTTATTGGATGGAAAGAGACCTACGGCGATTCAACAACGACTTTTGTCATGGAAGTTGCTGAAATGCTGGAACGACATCAATACGATTCAGAAATCATCGCTGCGGCAATTCGCAATGGTCGGCAAATTGCAGATGTGGCCCTGGCGGGTGCGCATTGTGTCACCGCAGGACTCTCAGTATATCAGGAAAGTATGCAAAATCCTTATACAGTTCACGGGGAAAAAGTCTTTCAGGATGCCTGGGATGCAACACCAAAAAGTTAACAGCCACTGTTTGGTATAAATATCTTGCAACTCTTTTCTACGTTTCAATAACGTCAGGATTTCGTATGGTGATCGTTAAAAATAGAAGTGCTAGAATCATTCAGGATAGTTTTCTCTGGTGTTTTTCATGCCTCTTTCCCTGCTTGATTGTACTTTCCGATAATGAAGGATGGGCTTCGACTCGATCAGAAAAACCGAATGTCATCATCATCTTTACAGACGATCAAGGATCGGTAGACCTCAATTGCTATGGGGCAAAAGACTTGATAACGCCTCATATGGATTCCATTGCCAAAAGAGGAATTCGTTTCACGCAGTTTTACGCCGCTGCTCCGGTCTGCTCTCCCTCGCGTGCCGGCCTGTTGACAGGAAGAATTCCTCGACGCGCCGGCGTGCCCGGAAATGTATCTTCACATCATGGGAAAAGTGGAATGCCTGCCGAACAGGTTACGATTGCCGAAATGATGAAACAGTCAGGGTATCAGACTGGTCACGTCGGAAAATGGCACTTAGGTTATACACCCGAAACAATGCCAAACGGCCAAGGCTTCGATCAATCGTTTGGTCACATGGGGGGGTGTATCGATAACTATTCGCACTTCTTTTACTGGAATGGTCCGAATCGGCACGACCTCTGGAAAAACGGAAAAGAAATCTGGCATGATGGCGAATTCTTTCCGGATCTCATGGTGAAACAGTGTCAGAGTTACATCAAAGAATTTCAAGACAAACCATTTTTTCTTTATTGGGCAATCAACGTTCCGCATTACCCCTTACAGGGAACGGAGAAGTGGAGAAAGAAGTACTCACACCTCCCTGCACCACGGAGTAAGTATGCGGCCTTCGTTTCGACTATGGATGACTGTATAGGAGAAGTGTTAAAAACACTTGATGAACTCAAGCTTCGTGAAAATACAATCATCATTTTTCAATCGGACCACGGACACTCACAGGAAGAGAGAACGTTCGGCGGAGGTGGCAGTGCGGGACACTTTCGCGGTGCAAAATTTAGTCTGTTTGAAGGAGGGATTCGCGTGCCAGCTATGATTTCCTGGCCCGGGTCTATTCGAGAAGGTGAAGATCGACATCAATTAGCGACAGGTTGTGACTGGTTGCCAACGATTGCCGAATTAGCGGGTGTCCCACTTCCACAACATCAACTCGATGGAAAAAGTTTGAAAACCGTGATCGACTCCCCTCAAGCGCAAAGCCCTCACACTGACTTTTATTGGCAGATTGGGAAAAGCTGGGCGGTCCGTAAAGGGGATTGGAAATTACTGGGTAACCCTCGCGACACAAGTTTAAAAGGCCAGCTGACGAAAGAGGATCGTCTATTTCTGGTTGATCTGTCAAAAGATATAAGTGAAAAACAAAATCTTGCGGCCCGCTATCCGGAGAAGGTCGATCATCTCAAACAAATCTATGACCGGTATCAAAAATCGCTCTCAGAATAAAAAAATCGGAATAAGAAATTCAGTATGAACCAGCCAGATCATCAACAACATAGATTAAAATTGAAATCGTCAAGATGGACCATTTGGATTGTGGTTTTCCTGGTCTTATATTTTGTTCTGCAATCACAGCAAGAGCAAAAAATTCCCCCGAACCAACAGGCAGAACTGGTTCAAAAAGATAAGTCTATCTCGACTTCCGGGAAGCCGACGGGGGCAAAAGCACTTCCTGCATCGAACGAAACGATCCATCAAACACAAATCAAAAAAAATAAAGGCTCACTAAAGCCAGGCTTGAAGCAACAGGCCGACTCCGGTACTTCACAAAAGAAGACTCAGTCCGTAACAACATCTCCTGCAAAAGTAAAACGGACTCCAGCGAACTCAAATCGACCTCCACCCGCTGACTCTTCCAAATCAACGGCGAAGTCGAAACCGGAATTAGGGCAACTTCGGGAGTTAGGCGGCAAAGTCTGGGAATCTGTCGCTGGGTTAAGGTACGGTCCCGGGAGTCAGGAAAAACATCGGTTACTACATATCATGCGGCATGCCGAAGATCAGCCCAATAGGCCCGGGAAACATGGCGTATTTTTAGGAGACGGCGACAGAAAAAAAATTCTGGCATTGATTGATGAGGCCTATCTAAAAGCACTCAAAGGGGGCAGGAAAGTAGCAAAAAAACAGGAGGGAAATCGCGTTGTTTATACTGTGGATATGGGGCGACGTATTGGGTTTGTAGGTGGTAAGGTTGGAAACAAACAGGGGAAACCCGCTGCCTCAAAAATAAGATTGGTTCTGGAAGGAACCAATGTGATTACAGCATTTCCACTGTAAGGGAAGAACAGGATTTGAATTCATGTACTATATAGGGACGTGTCCTTTTTGTGAACAAGGGAATCTGGGAGTTCGTATTTGTAGCAAAATAGAGCACACAGTCATTCTTTGTGATGAGTGCGATGCACTTTGGCTATCACCGGAGATTACAGAAAAACCTGTTTTTCTCGAAGAACCGAATCTCCCCTGCCCTAATTGCCTGGGAAATTTGACGGACGCTCCGGCTCGCTGGTCTAGTCTGGGAGAAATTTTTATGAGAGGCTGGATCTCTGCGATCAAAGGAGAAACAGATTAACATCACAGGGAATGATTGAATTAGAATTCAATCTCCAATGTACGTTTCTCTTTGAGAATCTTGGATTCAATTTTGATCGTATCGCGTGTAGCCGGGACTGTTGAACCGGGAACTTTGACAATTAACTGAGCGGAACGCTTCTTAACAATTAAATAGCCCCCCTTCTTGACTGGATTGATGTCACCGACAGCATTCGAAGAAAATGTGGAGTTGGGCCATCGGACGTCCCAGGGGATTGCCTGACGGTGATTATCAGTCCCCAATACAATTCCTTTCAGATCAGAAGCACGATACCGCTTTGATTTATAAGTATAGGGAAGTTTGACCTGAATAAAGATCAGATAGTCCTCATTCAGATCTGGATCTTTAGGAACCGTCCAGGCTGTGAAACTCCCGGCAATGACCGCATTTCCCTTAGGTTTGAATTTAAATTCTCCTCCACCACTACCCTTACCATCACCATTTTCTTCCCCTTCCCCTTTTCCAAGCAGGGCTAGAATGTCTTCTTCAATCTCTTTGACTGTCGATTCATTTTCTCCAACCATCGTCTTGACGGGCTGCATGATATTAAATTCGGTTGTTTTTCCACCCATTTCTTCATCAATGCGAGTATCCAGCGGGCCATTCAGAACAATACTTTCTTCGTCATCCAGATTGAGCAGCGTTGAGATATCGTCGTTTCCTGGGAGGCCACCTACGATGACAATCGCCATGACTGTCAGTAGGGTGGAGTGAAAAAGAAATGAAATGACCCAGCCTGCAGCCGTAAAACTGGCCAGCCAAAGGACGACCTTCTCTTTGAAAGAATAAACAGGTTCTTCCTCTTCGTTATCTTGCGTCTCAGCCTGCGCGGAAAAGTTCCTATCTCTACTGGGAGTACTCAAAGATGAGTCCGTCACGATTTGAATAGCGGACTTGGTTTGATTCGACATAGAAATCGTCGCCGATTGGGAAGAACTGGCATCCGGCTTGAGAATGCAAGCACTATCAGACCGTTCTGTTTTATTCAAATTCATGAGGCACAAACCTATATCATGCTTGAGCAGGAAATGAGGATGGCCCGACAAGGTCTTTTCTGTATGACTAATTACGTGTAATTATATAACGGATCAACTAGAAATGGATTCTTTTTTTCGTAGAACCATAAGTTATACATCAAAACGGCAAACAAATCATGAAAATGACTCTTACTTCGAAAAAATGTACTTTTGGTAGCTCTCTTAAAAAAGATCCAATCTTAAGTCAAATCTAAACAAGAACTCGATGAAGCTCCTGAACGGTTGTAACCCCTTCAAGTACTTTTGCTTTACCCGATTCTTCCATTGTAGTCATTCCTAAATCAGATGCCATCTTCAATATTTCTGCTTGCGAATCGCCTCTGAGTATTGCTTCCCGTAGGTCCCCTTGGATTCCAAGCGTTTCATAAATGCCAGTTCGACCCAGATACCCCGTATGAAAACAGTGTTCGCAGCCAGTTCCTTTAGAAATTTTAGAATCGCTTAAATGGTCTGAATTGATTCCCAGATATTCACATGCCCCGGCATCGGGTTGATAAGGAGCGCGGCATTTTTCACAGACTCGTCTGATGAGACGCTGAGAAATAATGCCTTGTAAACTATCCGTAATGAACATCGAGGGAATACCAAATTCTCTGAATACATCAATTGCAGCAACGGCATCATTCGAGTGCAGGGTCGAAAGAACTCGGATTCCGGTCAGCCCTGCCCTCACGGCAATATGTGCCGTTTCTGAATCTCGAATTTCGCCAACCATAATGACATTGGGATCCTGTCTAAGAACACCTCTTAAAGCGGCAGCGAAACCAAAACCAATTTTAGGATCAATTTGTATTTGATTGGCTCCTTCAATCCGACGCTCAACAGGGTCTTCTATGGTCGCAAGGCTCATCTCTGGTTGGTTCAGATAATCCAGGCAACTATAAATGGTTGTACTTTTTCCAGACCCGACTGGTCCCACACTCAAGACCATTCCATAGGGGGCATGACAATAGCGGGTTATTTCTGCTGCCTGCGCTTCACTGAGTCCTAATTCACTGAATTCAGTAAAACGCTTATGGTCTGGCATTAACCTCAACACCAATCGCTCACCATGTATGGTAGGACCAGATCCGACACGAATATCACGTCGATTCTGCAACGTCTGATTATTAATATGACCATCCTGAGCAACTCGTCTTTCAGTAATGTCCATATCGGCTGCTAACTTAAGTCTGGAAATGACTGAAGCGGCTGCGTCCTTGGGAAGCTGGATGATGTCATGCAACATGCCGTCCACTCGCAGGCGAAGTCGAAGACCATCCTCCAATGGATCCAAATGGATATCCGTTGCCTGTAATTGAAAAGCCCGTTCCATCAATAAATCAACAAGTGGACCAGGGCCTACAACATCGACTAATTCTCTCAGCTCTGCCTGAAGTGCCTGCTGGCGACTTTCTTTATGGTTTTCACTTTCTGCTGGCTTGTCTGACATTTCATCAACTCTTTCTGTCCTAACAATTCGTTCTCAAGGTGAGTTTGTCTGAGTGGGAACAAGATTTTGCTCAATCCTTTAGATCAGTTTAAATAAACCAATTCCACCCAGGATGAGGCTGCAAATTAGAACCATCACTCCCATAATTCGCAAATTTTTTCTGCGATCTTTCAGGGCGGTTGCCCCAAGAAATAGACCTGCTACAGAGAACGCGATTGTGGCTGCCAATGTGACTTTAGGATCAACGGCTACATACTCACTCATATAAAGGATATAGCAAGCTATGGCAGATAAAACGGCCACAATTCCCAAAAGTATCGGCATGGAGAATACGCGCTGGCGTTCGATACGCTCTTTCTTCAAAGCCTGGCTTAAATGAGCAATCGCTTCTTCTTCAGTAGGAACGATGCACCATACTTTTTTGAGTCCGGAGATCTGCAGGACTTCTTCGACCATCTCACTGGTATTGAGTATGGCTGTTTTTCCACCTGCTTCATCAACCAGCTTCCAGACCTGAATGACAACAGCAACAAGTGAACTGCTGATATAGGTCAGCTTTGTTAAATCTATAATGACGGAGGGACTCGTATGATCTTTGAGTTCCAGAAGCAGAGAGTCACCCAGAGTTTCTAGTTCATTCCATGCAGATTCATTTAGTTCAGGAAGTAGCTGAATCTTGAGAAATTTATTGAACGAGGTAATATGATAAGGAACTTCTTGGGTAGTCATAAACCAATCTCCAACTTATCTCGGTACATTCAGAATCCGAGGGCCCCGTAATCACTCAATGTTCTATCATTGAATACTGGTTTGGTGTTTCTGTCTCATATCCGTGATGAATACGGAATTTAGTCCAAAATACCAATGCAGCTCGTTTTTACCTATCTCAATTCAAAACAAAGTACAGGATTTGGTAAGTATTTCCAGTGAAACAAGTTTGCATCATCATATGTTAACAAATCCCAGTGAGCGTCTTTATGAATGCAGGGTAACAAGGGTTCAATTGACCACTTTTTTGAGTAGATCAGGCATGTCTGAAACTGTGAAATGTGAACCGAACCTCAGAAATGCTTTGAAGATTAGTACTTAGTGTATGATGAAAAGTTGATGTTATGTCAAGTTTTCTGAAGGTAGCGATTGTATCTGCCAGCCAAGTTACAAAGGTCAAACAGTTAAATACCAACCAGTTAGATGAAATTCAGTTTGACTATGCTTTTTAAGCGTATTTATAATTAAGAAATGACCGATTTCACAAAATAGGTTGTTTTTGCGCACAGGTTATCTGTAGTATTTTATTAAGCATGTCAGCATGAATTGAAAGATCCAGGTGAGAGGGCTTATATTTACAGCCTTCAAAACAGGAATGGTGATCAATTTTGATTTATTCTCTAAGGATAATAAGTAGGGAAATCTACTTCTTATATTCTCAGCCTGGGATGAAGTGCATAGATATAAACTAAAAAATTACACATAATCAGTCAGAATAACAGAGTAGATTTGCGTCTCTTTCATGACTCAGGAATTCCATAATGACCCTTTTTAGTAAAATCCTGTTGGTGCTGGTACTTTTTGCTAGTATCGCTTTCATGGGATTTACCGCAGTCAGTTCAGTTGGCGGCCCCAACTGGTACAGAGAAAAAGATGCGATGACAGACTATTTGTTTGAGTATCAGCCAGGCGAAAATCCTATATGGGCTGTGAAGACGCGAAGAGCGGGTGAGCAGATTTCAACATCCCCCGTTTTAGCGAAAGTGATTGTTGCCGCACAAAAACATAAAATTAAACAACAAAACGAAAAGATCGAGCAAGCCACCAAGACAATTGCTCCCCTTGAGAAAGCAATCAAGAATTGGGAACAGATCAATCAGGTCGATAGCGAAGCCATGAACCTGATGGCAGAGGATTTGAAAGGAAAAATTTTGGCGCTGGATTCTGAAATTACTCAGCTTGCCAATGAAGGGATCAAGATCAGCCAACAAACTCTGGAAGTCAATCAGCAGGCAGCAGAACGAAGAGCAGATGTCTTTCGCCTGCAAGATCAAATTGAAGAAATTCGGAATGAAAAATACTTAACTCAGGAACAACAAAAAACGCTACGAGATTATATTGCCAGAATTGAAGGTAAAGTACAGCGCCTTCAAAGACAAAAAGAGTCACTGCAGAAAGCAACTGGCAACAACTACGAAGTGAACGTCTTAAACAATAGCTACGAAAAGAATGTCTCAAAAAAATAATTAATTTGATGTTATCAATGATAGATGATTTGAAATTTGATAACACAAAAACTTGTCATTTAATATAAGTATCAGGAGCGATTAGATGTCGTTTGTCGGCAAAGTACTGGTCGTCGTTCAGGTTGTGCTCAGCATTTGTTTCATGGGCTTTGCAGGGGCTGTGTATACAGCTCAAAGTAATTGGCGCGCAAAGAGTGTGCAATTTGAGGAAAATGCTAAGAACCTGCAAAAAAATATGACCGACCTGGAGTCTGAGTACGGTAATTTTAAAACCGAAACAACTCAGAAAATTAATGAATCACTTACCGCTGCACAAACAGCCAAAGCGGCCAATGATGCATTAAAGGCACAGAACAAATCGTATCAGAACCAATTGGAAACGGTACGTGCTGAGAGAGACACCTCAGTCGCACAAGCTGAAACGACTGGAGAAGAAGCAAACTTTCGGCGTCAAGAGTCCAGCCGACAACGGGTTGTGAATAAAACGCTACACGACACCGTCAATGGTTTAAGATCAAAAATCAAAAGTCTGGAAGACACTATTTTTACGCAGTCAATTCGTGAAAAAAATCTCGTCGCCAAACACAGCAAAGTTCTTAATGAGCTGAAATACCTGAATAAGATCGTTGCTAATCTGGGCGTAGATCCCAAAGACCCAGCCATTGCGGGAATGAAATCAGCACCACCTGCGGTCGAAGGTTTGATTCTCAATACGAAAAAAGATAAACAGAACGGAACAAAGTTCGTTGAAGTTTCATTGGGAAGTGATGACGGGCTCAGCAAAGGGCATCAATTATTCGTTTATCGCTTTGGCACAAAAGAAAATGGAAATCGTCCTAAATATCTGGGAAAAATTGAACTCGTTTATGTCGATCCTGATAAAGCTGTCGGGACTGTTATTGACGCCGCAAAGAATGGCGTGATTGAGAAAGGTGACCATGTCAACTCGAAGCTCTAAAACTAAAGGAAAAGCTTCTGCAGGAGAATCGGGAGGCCCCGATATTTATGTAGGACTGCTGTTCGTTTCATTAACGGCCCTGGCTATAGGAATTGCGTTCCTTGTAATGGAATTAAACGCCTATAACTTTGAATTGGGTGGTTAGCTGTTCCCACGCTTTCATTTTGATAGCACTGCATTTCTTCCATGGCAGTGCTGTTTTTACAGGTACACATGATTCAGAAACGCTTCGTTTCTACTCTGTATCTGACCTCTCATATCAGACAGGCAATTAATCAGGCGTCTCAATTTCATAACCGGCGGCTTTCCAGCCGCTGAACCCGCCATCCATTGAGATGACTTGTGTATAACCCATTTTTTGCAGATTGTCAGCTGCCAGAGCGGAGCGAAAGCCACCGCCACAATAGAGAATTAACAAGGCAGTGGAATCCGGAATCTTTGCTTCCACATCTCGCTCTATAATTCCCTTGCCAAGATGCAAGGCACCGGGAATTCTACCAACATGAAATTCATGGTCCTCCCTCACATCAATCAGGTGAAATTCCTCTCCCTGTTCTCTACGTTTTTTTACATCGTGAACCGTGCATTCAAGGACGCGTGATTTTGCATCATCAACAATGTCCAGAAATAGTTTGGAATGATTCTTGGCCATAATGGTCCTTTATTGTAACAAGGGTCTTGCATTCACTGGAAAACAGGAGCGAAGAAATACGACACAAAAAAAGTGTAGCAATTCTACAAACCCCTCTGAGATGAGTTGGTTCGCTTCATAACTCATATTCTAGCAGGCAGCCAAAAATGCTTCTATTGCCTGATTGACAAAAATGGGTGCTTCCATGGGTGACATATGGCCTGCACCCGGCACTTCACAATATTCTGCATGCGGTAAGGAAGAACACATCAACTTCATGACATCGGGAGGTGTTAATCGATCTTCGCTTCCGACGACCAACATAGTGGGGATTCGAATATCGGTTAATTTGTCAATGAAATTTTTGCGTTCAGCCATACCGCGCTGGCTGGCAGCAATTCCTTCACGATCCGTTGATTCGATCATACTCATCAAACTCTTGGTAATTGTGGGTGAATCGTGTTCAGAAACCTCGCTTATAAGATTAGGAATCATAGACGATGAAATGGACTCCGGGCCGTGTTTCAAGACAAGGTCAACCATTTTTAAGCGTGTAGCAATGCCTTCGTTTGAATCTGAGTCAGATCGCGTATCGCAAAGAATGAATGCCCGCAGTCGTTCTGGAAAATGAGACCAAAATTCCCAGGCAATATATCCCCCCATCGAGAGACCACAAAATATGACGGGCTCTACGATCTTCAATGAATCTAAGAGCGCATTCAGATCATCCGCATGTTGCTTCATGCTAACCGTTCCAGGTGTGATTTCAGAAGTGCCAAAACCGCGTAAATCCGGAGCGATTACGGTAAAATGATTCTGGAACCAATCAATCTGCGCCTGCCACATTTGGTGGTTTAATGGAAATCCATGTACAAAGAGCAGGGGAGGCCCCGAACCACTCACGCACACGTTCATTTTGATGCCATTGACACTTTGATGCATCAACCGTTGACCCATAAGAAGTCCCTTACATCCTGAATTCAATCCGCCCAGCTCAATAGCTGATAAATGTCTGGCTGACTAATGACTAAAAGTTCGTTATGGAATCTGACTCAAAGCACGGTTGATTCCTTGTTCTAAGGATTCCTTAGGTTCAGAATCGACATTCCATACAACTTTTCCATCAATGCCAATGACCCAGACTTGAGGGATGGTGTCTGCTTGAAATGCCATAAGTGAATCAAAGGCGCCATAACCATTCGGCCAGGTAATACCCGTTTCTTTTAACCACTGTCGAATTTCGGGAAGTAACTCCTCGTCGTCTGTCGTCAATCCAATAAAGACAACTTTCTGGTCTTTGAATTTTTGGTATGTCTCAACCATGTGTGGTGCCTGCAAACGACAAGGGCCGCACCAGGTTGCCCAGGCATCGACAACTATGACTTTTCCCTGCAACTCATTATTCTCAGTAGGATTTCCATTCACCCAGCCTGCAGCCCGAATGGGTGGAGCGATATCTCCTACCTTCAGTTGTGCACGGTTTCCGTTTGACAGAGAAGGACCAATCGTACTCAGGCTAATCCATGCAGAAAATATAATTGCTCCAGCAATGACGAGAACAAGAGCCAGCAGAAAATCTTTTTTAACACTTTTATTGACCATGATGGCTCATTCTGCAAAGAGAATTATTTCAAAAGAATCGCTATAAATTGTAGAGCTCACTATATTTGTTTTGTAACTGTGCAATCAAGGGTTCGTGGGAGAGAGATTCTCCTGCTACGACTTCAACCAGACGATTTGCACGATACAACTTACCTCGGCTATGAATATTTTTATTTAACCATTCTTTCAATGGAACAAAATCGCCACTTGAGATCAGTTTGTTGATATCGCCTAATTCTTTTTCTGCGGCATTGAAAAATTGAGCGGCATACATATTTCCGAGAGCGTATGTGGGGAAATAACCAATCAATCCCGCGCTCCAATGCACATCCTGCAGACAACCATTGGCAGAAGTATCAGGTTTGATTCCAAAATATTCTACGAACTTCTCATTCCAGGCGGCTTCCAGATCAACCGGTTTCAAATCTCCTGAAATTAATGATTTTTCTAACTCAAAACGTAACATGATATGCAGGTTATAAGTCACTTCATCTGCTTCTACACGAATGAAGGAAGGCCGGACATCATTGATCGCCCGATAAAAGTCTTCTTGAGCAACATTTCCTAATGCTTCCGGGAACAGAGACTGTGCAGGTTGAAAAAAATAATCCCAGAACGCACGACTTCGTCCCACTAGGTTCTCCCACATTCTTGACTGCGACTCATGAATTCCCAGTGATGTGGAATGGCCTGAAGGAGTACCAAAATGCTCTTTTGGAAGTCCTTGCTCATAAATCCCATGTCCGGCTTCATGCAGCGTACCAAAGAAAGCACCGGGAAAATGGTGTTCGTCATACCGGGTCGTTAATCGACAATCTCCCGGTCCAAATCCACTACAGAAAGGATGCGCTGCAATATCCAACCGACCAGCGTCAAAATTGAAACCAATTGCCTTTGCAGCCGAAATGCTGAACTCACGTTGTTTCTCGACAGGATACATTCTTGTAAGAATAGAAATATCAGGAGTGACTGCCGAATTGTTGATGGCAGAAACCAAAGAGACAAGCTCATCTCTCAAAGGGAGAAATGCCTGTTCGATCATTTCAGAAGTAGCCCCTGGTTCATATTCATCGAGTAATGCATCATAGGCACTCGTTCCCTGATAACCTATGGCAGAAGCCTCTTCGCGTTTGAGGTCGATCATTTGTTCTAACCAGGGCAAGAAATCATTAAACTGATTTGCTTTTCTTGCTTGTACCCACGCATGGTGCGAAAGCGTGGCGACTCTTGAGAGTTCTTCTACGAGCCGACGAGGAAGCTTGGTAGCACGATCAAATTCATGACGGGCTTCTCGAAGATTAGCTTGCTCGAATGAGTCTTCGATAAAATCAGCGTTTGTCTCCAGCTCGAGTAGAAGGTTTCCAATTTCAGGATTGGTAGCTTGTTCGTGAACCATCCCTGCCAGCAATGCAAGTTGATTGGCGCGATGTTCGGACCCTAACGCAGGAAGATATGTTTGCTCATCCCATTCCAGTACCGCTGAACAGGATGCGAGTAAAGCAGTTCTTTTGAGCCGCGTCATTAATTCTTCATATGCTTTCATGGAAGCATTCATCGATCGTTCTTTCTTCACTAAAGAGACTTATTAACACAGCTTGATATTCACGGGAATGATTTTGTCGTTGGGAAGTGGTTCTTTGGGACAACGGGCAGCAGACGATTTCTAGACAATCGAATCAATCAATTCAATGTCT
>NZ_CALEMX010000591.1 GCF_937910335.1 uncultured Gimesia sp.
GTCTTTTGACAGCCAGAATCTGTAGACTTTGTGCGGCTCTTATTTTATTGAGTTACGCGCGTTTTCACAATCATCTGAGGGCTTTGAATCTCCACAACAGAGTTGATTTTCAAGGTATTTTTTCTATTTAAAGTATTAATTTAGTAGTAGTAGTATCAGAGAGGCAGAAATAATGTGGATTCCGATAAAATTAAAGACGTAAGTGATTATTTATAAATGGTTTACATCGTTATTTAAACGGGTGATTTCTGTTGAGAACCTGTTAGCTAACAGTCAGTCAAAAGAGGAACTTCTGATGAGTTCCGGTCTTATTTCAGAATCATGGTTCTGACTCTGTTGATAAACCAATCAGGATGTAACATTTTGAGACAGAAATTAAGCAGGTTATGCACAAAACGCGGTGATAAAAAAAGTAGAAAACAGTTAGAGCAGGTGATTTGAAGGGATTGCTTTTCGCAAATTTTCTCACGATTAAAAGAGATAGACTCCCATTTGGTGTTTGATACGAGAAACCTGTTGGCGTAATCCGGGTGACATTTCGAGATCGTTTTGAATTTGACGACAAGCATGGATGACCGTGCTATGGTTTTTACGATTGAAATAAAGGGCGATTTTCTCCAATGAATCTTGAGTCAGCTCTCTGGCAAGAAACATGGCGCATTGTCTGGGGCGCACGAATTGTTGTGATCGATTGGCAGAACGGATTTCTTTAATACTGATTTTGAATTCTTTGCAGACAGATTTGGTAATTTTTGCGATGCTGGTTTTGGGTGGTTCAATATTTCCTTCCAGATATTGTTTCACAAAAGAAGTATTCATCGGTTTTTGATTGATGCGGCTGACGGTTTGGAGTTGATTCAAGAGCGCGTGTAACTCGCGGGGAGAAAGCGCTTTTTTCTGAGCGATTAAAGAGAGCTCTTTATTCTGAAGAGGAATCTTGTCAGAAGTGGCCCACAGCGATAATAAATCCAAACGACTTTGGAACTTCGGGGGATCAATTAAAGCACAAACCCCCCCATGAAACCGATTAACAAGTTTTTTGTGAAAGTGTGCTAATTCACCGGGCGGTTTTGTGGAAGACAATATGATTCTGCCTCCCTGTTTTAGAATTTCATCGATGACAGACAGGAGTTCGCGTTGAGTGTTGTGTCGATTTTCCAGGCTTTGAATGTCTTCCATAATCATTAGGTTTAAAGAGCGGATTTTTTTCTGGAAGTCCGGAATCCGTCGATTACTGGATGCAGCAGCATATTTTGCAGCGAACTCACTGGCCGTAATTAATAGAAACTCTGCATCGGGGTGAGTACTAGAGAATGTTGGAAGTTCACTTGAAATGAGGGCTGATTTGCCGCATCCGGAGGGGCCGTAGACGTAGGCTAATTGCGGATCGGGGACATCTTTTGCAGAGAGTAATTCCGAGAGAGCGGTATGCGCGTACGCATTTTCTTTTAATATTTTAAAAGGTTGGCCTGTGGAGAAATTTGGTTGTTTTCCGGGTTTCGACATCTTAGTTTAAAGCTTGAACATGCGAGTCTGGCTTTGAGAGCTGATGATGGCCGAGTCCGATTCACCGATAAAATCAACGGAGACATCTAAATTGCTACAGATATTTTCCAAGACGTTTTGCAGGTCTAGAATATCCAAATTTGCTGGAACAGCGATTTTGATCATCATTTCAAATGTCTGATTATCTTCCGAACTGGTTGCAGAAAGATCCAGAATATCTACTCCATCCTGGCCGAGTTGTGAAGAAATCATTCTTAAAATACCGGCGCGGTTATTTCCGGAAATGGCTAACAAAAATCGGTCACATTCTTCTGGTGATAGAATCGAGGGGATGTCTACATTCGAATCCTTCACACAGACATCTACATTAAACGCATTGCAAATGCCCTCAATATGTTCCTGAATCAGGGTTGGATCTCGCTGATCGGGAAAATCGGCGGCAATGACGATCGAGAAAAAATTCTGAATATTGGCAATGCTTGCTTCGTGCAGATTTGCACCAAGTTCATCCATGGCGGTTGTGACTGCAGCCATAATTCCAACGCGATTTGCGGCCAACAAAGAAATAATATAGCGATTCATATCAGACTCCAATTCTGTCGACACGGACCTTACTCCTGACATCAACTTGTTCCTGTCATTTCAGGAAAAACGTATTGTAGCGAATCGGTCTTTCAAAAAGCGACAAGTAAACGAAAAATATCAAATCGCGATCTAAATTGATCTAAACTGAATGCAGAACGTTTAGCTATCATTAGAGCGTTTTTTGCTGTAAGTTGTTAAATATCAAAGGGTGCGATCATCAGATCGAGCGAGCCTATCAGTAACTTTTGATAGTTTGGGAAATGATTCATGGTACGACTGGTCTCTCTTTCCATTATCCTCTGCCTGATCCTTTTTTTGGGGATCACCTTTTTCAGAGTGATCATGCCGTTTCTATTGCCGTTATTTCTGGCGGCGGTAGTTGCGATGGTGAGTCAGCCTGTGCTGAATTATTTCGTCAAAAGGACAAAAGGTCACGTTAGAATCGCGGCCGGGATAACAACGACCCTGATTGTATCTGCGATACTTGTTCCCTTATGCGTCGGCATCTTTCTGGGATCCCTCCAACTTTTTACAACGGTTGTCAACACGCTGGACGAGGCGAACTGGAAAAAGACGGTGCAAACCGTTCGCCAAAAAATAGAAGTGAGTAACGATAAATTACATCAAGTTATCGAATGGTCAGAGCAATATTTAGAGAAAGAAGTAGATTTCACGGCGTCGGGTGAGACGGAGAAAAAAGCTGCGACGGTAGAAGAATTTGCCCGAAAAAATCTGCAGTCAGCCTTACTGCCTATTGCACGACGTTCTCTGGGCGTTGCGGCATCAACGGTCGGATTGTTGGGAAGTCTGTTTTCAGCTTTAATTGCCTGGGTAATGTTTATTATCGCACTTTACTATTTTCTGGCGGACGGTTATTCGCTGATCGACTCAACTCAATCATTAATTCCAGTCCATGTTGATTACCAGAAAAGGCTGATTGATCAGTTTCAAAAAGTCGTGCGTGCTGTTGTGCTGGCAACTTTCCTGGCTGCAATCGGACAAGGTTTAACGACCGCGGTGGCATTGTATGTGGTTGGCTTTGATCATTTCGTGATCTTTCTCATCCTGGCAACGATCACATCGATGGTCCCCTTATTGGGTTCCTGGTTGATCTGGGCTCCCTGCGCCGGCTGGCTTATGTATCAGGGTCACTGGGGATCTGCGATTTTCCTGATCGCTATTGGCACGCTGGTGGTGGGAACTATGGATAACGTCATTCGGACTTATGTGCTGCAAAGTGATGCCAAACTGCACCCCTTGCTGGCTTTCGTCAGTGTTTTGGGCGGATTACAAATGATGGGGCTCTGGGGTGTGTTTATCGGGCCGATAGTGGCATCCTGTCTGCATGCCCTGGTTCAGATCTTCAATACAGAGCTCAAAGCGTTTTCTCAGGAAAAATTTCAAAATCCGGAACTGTTGGAATCCGAGTCCAGGAAACCTGCTGAAGAAAAAACTGAGCCTGAAGATGAGCCTGCGAAAAGTGAAACAGAGTCTATCACGAAGACGAAATCTTCGGAAAAACAAGCAGCAGATCAGTCGGAAAGTGGGGAGAAATCTCCCCCTGCGTCTTAATGGCTTGTGCTCAACGTGAAGATTGGCAATAGCATGGAAAGTGCAATAAATCCGATGATGGAACCCATACAAACAACCATAATGGGTTCAATTAAAGTGGTCGCAGATTTGATTGAGACTTTCACTTCCCGGTCGAAATAATCACTCAATTTGTTTAATACCATTCCCAATCGACCTGTAGATTCACCCGAAGCGATCATTTGTTGCATCGTGGGAGGAAATAAGGTTTTTCCTTCCAGTGCCTCATGAATCTGTTTCCCGGTTGTAACCTGATCGCTGATATCTTCCCAGCTCTGCTTAAAGTGGATATTGTCGGTAACTCCGGCACTGAGTTGAATGGCTTCGAGCATGGGAACGCCGGCATTGATGGTGGTTGCTAATGTGCGAATGCTACGGCTGATCGCCAGTTTTTTCAACATCGTCCCGAAGATTGGCAAACGAATAATGAGCCAATCAAAGCCAGATTTCCCCCAGGTTTGAGACCTTATGTAAAATAAGCCCGCGACGGAAATCGCAAGAAACAGTAAGATAAGATACCAGTAAGAGGTAATCATTGTTGAGACAAAAATCATTGCCTTGGTTGGTGCAGGAACAGCGGCACCCCGAGCCGCGAACATGGGCATCAGTTTCGGGAAGACATATGTCAGCAGGAAAATACAAACTCCAATACACATCACAAACATGATTGCAGGATAAACTAATGCGCCTTTGACCTGTTGGATAGTTTCCTGTTCTTCTTCTGCCTGTGTGGCAATTCGGTTCAACATTTGAGGCATTGTTCCACTGGCTTCACTGGCCTTGACTAAATTGACAAACGTCATGTCAAAACAGCGAGGAAACTCGGCCAGCGCGGAAGAAAGGTCGCTACCTGCTTCCACATTTTTCTGTATCTGTATCAGAATCTCGCGCAGCGTCTGATTTTCGAGTTGTTTAGAAATCCCTTCCAGAGCGGTGGCAACGGGTACTCCGGCATCAACCATAATTGCCAGTTGATTGGTGAAGTAGATAATTTCTTTCCGCGAAACGCGACTTTTTAACGAGATCGAATACTTTTCTTTGGAACCATTTTCTGTTTCTTCCAATGAGAGCAGATAGAGGCCTTCCTGACGTAATTTGACCACCGCATCATCACGCGAATCAGCTACGAGTTCACCAGATTGATTCTGGCCGGTTGTATTTCTTGCTGTGTAAGTAAATTGCATGGTTCAACCTTTTTTTGAGGAGATGGCCTAAGTGAGGAGCCCCTGTGATTGTTCTTTGGGTGACTCACCTTTTAATTCCTGCAAATACTCATCCACAACTTCAGGATCCACTTTTCCATTCAATAGCAGTTCTTTCAAAGCCTGTTCCATTGTTTGCATACCCATACGGCGGTTGGTGGAGATCACGCCGGGAATCAGATGCGATGTTGACTCTCGTATGCTGGTCTGAATAGCACGATTCGTCAGCATGATTTCAGCAGCAGCGATTCGTCCTTTCGAGAAAGCAGCGGGTAATAATTGTTGCGTAATTACAGCGCGAAGAGATTCTGCGAGATGGCTGCGAATTTGTGCTTGCTCTCCTGGCGTAAACACTTCTACGAGACGATCCACAACACCTGCAGCAGTAGAAGCATGCAATGATGCCAAAACCAGATGTCCGGTTTCTGCAGCCTGGAGCGCTACGCGAATGGTATCGAGGTCTCGCAATTCGCCGATCAGGATGACATCCGGGTCTTGTCTGAGAATATGTTTCAGTCCCGATGCAAAATCAGGGCAATCTTCGCCGATCTCGCGCTGTTCAATCAGCGAATTTCCGTGTTGAAACTGATATTCGATCGGATCTTCTAAAGTGATAATGTGTTTGGACTCGCGTTGATTAATGGCTTCAATCATGGCAGCCAGTGTCGTTGATTTACCGGATCCTGTCTGACCTGTTACCAGAACTAATCCCGTTTTGAGGTGGGTGATCTCTTCAACAACCGGCGGTAACTCCAAGTTGTCCAATATACAGACATCATTTGAGTAGCGTCGGATCGCAGCAGCTAAAGTCCCTCGTTGAACGTGTATGTTAAAACGAAACCGGCCCAGACGTGGAATGGTGATAGCGAAGTCCACATCTTTTTGTTTTTCCAGCGTTTCTTTCTGCTTGTCTTTTAGGATTTGATCGCAGAGGTCTCTGATGGTTTCCGGATCCAGTGGCTCTAAGGTGGTCGTTTTTAATACGCCGTCAATGCGGAATACCGGAGGCGCATCAGTCACCAGCAGGATGTCTGAGGCATCGCTGTCTACGGCTGCGTGTAAAAGGTCATTGATTTCCATATTTGAATCGCCCTTTCAGGCTTTGATGAAACGTGTTTGAACAAACTATGATCAATGCTTGATCGTTGATTTCCGGGGAATCCAGCCTTCATCGCTGACTTTGAGTGCTTCTTCGATTGTTGTCAGCCCTTCTTTTGCCTTGCGGATGGCATCATATCGCAGCGGTATCATTCCGCTGTTTTGCGCATATTCTTTTACCGAGGCAACCCTGGGGTCTGTCGTGATGATTTCACGTAATTTGTCATCAATGGTCAGTATTTCGTGAACTCCAATTCGACCGGAAAATCCGGTATTGCGGCATTTTTTGCAGCCTTTCCCTTTATAAAATTCGTCACCTTCCAGGCCCATGCGTTCCACTGCAAGCTGCATCGCCTTGGGCAGTTCATATTGTGTTTTACATTTGGGACAGATCTTCCGGCAAAGTCTTTGGGCGAGCGCCATATTCACCGCAGCGCCGATGAGATAATCGTCTACTCCCATATTGATTAAGCGTATGATTGCGGAAATGGCATCGTTGGTATGCAGAGTACTGAAAACAAGGTGCCCGGTAAGCGCTGCCTGGATCGCAATTTTTCCGGTTTCCTGATCCCGAATTTCGCCCACCATGAGCACATCGGGATCTTGTCGCAACAGACTTCGCAAAACCGTCGCAAAAGAAAATCCGATCTTTTCGTTGACCTGGAATTGATTGATCATCGGAAGCTGATATTCAATCGGATCTTCTACAGTACAAACATTTTTTTCGATAGAACTGACGGCATTCAAGGCAGCATAGAGTGTTGTACTTTTACCACTTCCGGTAGGTCCTGTTACGAGAATAATTCCATTGGGCTTTTGTAATTGTTCGCTGAAGTTTTCCAGTACTTCAGAACTGAATCCCAACTGTTCCAGAGAGACATTCACACTGCGATTATCGAGAATTCGGATTACAACTTTTTCACCGGTCGGCATTGGCAGTGTGCTGACACGCAGGTCGATAGGTCGCCCTTCCATCAAAACATGAATTCTGCCATCCTGAGGCAAACGACGTTCGCTGATATCCAGGCTGGCCATAATTTTGATTCGAGAAGAGACAGCGGGAGCCAGATGGATGGGCGGCTCAAGAGCTTGTTGGAGGACTCCATCAACTCGATAGCGAATGCGCAATTGTTGTTCGGTTGGTTCGATATGGATATCGCTGGCGCCTTCACGGACGGCATTGTAAACAATGTAGTTTACGAGTTTGATGATGGGGCTTTGGCCGGCAAATTCGACATCAAATCCGATATCGTCGATTGATTCTTCAATCAGCTCTACATTTGTCCCATTGGCATCATCAATGATATCGTCAATGACGAATACATTGGTATTGGGCATATAGGTCTGCACCATACGCCTGATTTCGCGGGCGCTGGCTGCGACGATCTGGATTTCGGATTTTGTCAGATTGCTTAATTGATCGACCAGAAACACGTTTGTCGGTTCCGCGACGGCGACCGTCAGAACATTCCGTACTTTAAACAGCGGAAGTACGGTATGTTTTTCCACGAATTCGCGCGGAAGTATCTCAAATATTTTCGAGTCGAACATGCGGCTGTCGAGCTGCACGTAGGGAATTCGATATTCCAGTGCCAGACATTCGAGAACCTGCTCTTCAGTACAATATTCGCTGAGAACGAGGAGTTCGCCGAGTAACTGATTCCCATCACCGTTGGCCTGTTCTTCCAGCGCAGATTCTAATTGCTCCAACGTGATGTACTCTTTATAGACGAGCAAATCACCGAGCCGCATTTTAGGTTGTAATAAGGAATTATTATTCATGTTGAATCTATAATTTTATTATTGAAAACTGGCGACCGCTTCGATGACCGAATCAAAGATATCAATCCGCTGATCGAGGCGTGTCATTTCCAGTATTTTTTTTCCGGGTTCTTCCAGACCGCTGATTTTCAGATTTCCACCTTGTTCTCGTGTCAGATCCTGCAAATCCAGTAAAGCGGTCAGTCCGGCAGAATCCAGGACTTCGCTGCGATCCATTTGCAGGACGACCTGATAATGCTGCTGATTGATTGCATCCGAAAGTGAATTCACAAAATCAGTGGAAGTATCATCTGTTAGTTCATCCGGTGTGTGTGCCACCAGGACATTTCCAAATATTTCTGTTGTAATCTGCATATTATTAAGATCTATGTACTGGGTTTTCTAGCCGAATTGGGAACCAGTCCTGCAACCTGATTTCTTCCGTTTTCTTTTGCTTTATATAAATATTCATCTGCCATTTTTACGAGCTCGTTGGTTGTAGATGCGGGATGATTGAGTTCCGTGACTCCGAAGCTGGCCGTTACCTGTAGCTGCTGTCCTTCGAACAGCATCGGACAATTTTCTAATGTTTCGCGGAGATCTTCTGCAATTTGCATCGCCTGTGAATACTCATGGTCGACTAGTACGCCTATGAATTCTTCTCCACCATATCGGGCAAGAATGGCATTTTCTGGCATGACTGTACTCCAGATACGAGCGACTTCTTTCAGGACAAAGTCTCCTGCCTGATGACCATAAGTGTCATTGAACGATTTGAAATGATCGATGTCGCTCATGACCAGGCTCAGGCTGGTCGATTGACTATTCGCACTTTTTACCATTTCATGCAGTTTTTCCTGGAAGGTGGCATGATTGTAAAGACCTGTCAGGCCGTCACGACTTGCCATTTCTTCAATGCGTTTAAACAACTGTGAGTTTTTAATACCCAGTGCATAGATGTTTGAAAGGATGTAAAGCAATCGACCTGTGGTTGGCGATTCGACGTCGACTTTGTCGATGATCATCAGGCCGATTAATTCAGATCCCACAGTCAGCGGAGCAATTGCATCCGGCATATGAGGATCTTCTTCGAGAATTCGTTTCAGACGATAATCCTGTTCTGCATCATTTCTCATCACGATTTGTCGATTTTCAATGACCCATGCAGCAACGCCTCTGTTATGGACTGGTCGATAATCGAGCTTATCGCGGGAACGGGTCGGCAGCGCATTTTTCAAGGCACGCGTCTTATTATCCCAGAGATAAACCTGGCAGTATCCGCATTGGAGAGAGGCTTTAGCAGTGCTGACGACGGTTGGAATCAGGGATTCATTGGATTGATTCGTAGAGATCCGACGACCGATATCCTGCAAAGTCAGTAATAACAACGGATAATTGACCCCCGTTTCTGCTTCGGGATTTTCCGAGGATTCGTGCTGCTGAAGTTCGCTGGAATCTTTTTTGGAAACTGTTTTATTAAAATCGGATGTAGACTCTTTTTGCGATTCATATAATTGACGAACCAGCTCGTCATTCTGAATCGAAACCTGTGAAAGTCTCCCGCGCAGCTTTTCAATGTAGACATCGATCAGCAAAGTCAATCCGATAATCACGGCAGCACTCATGATACTGAGTGGATAAGCAGGATTGCCCTCGCTGGTATCCGTTCTGAAAAAGATTTCTGCAAAACAGGAACCAACGGCCAATGCGGTTAGGGTCCAATAACAAATTCGAGGAGACGAAATCGCCGCCAGGACAATCACGGGAGCCAGCAACAACAATGGTGCTATACCAAGGGGCCAACCCATATGTGAGCCTAGAATAACTGAGAGTGGGCACAAGCAGACCACTAACAGTGAATAGGACCAGAACTGGATGGCAGTATAATAATTTCGCATGTTAAATCGCTTCACCAATATTTCGTTGTTAAATAGTTTAGCCAATTAAATCATGTGTGTTGTTCAGACTTTCCTGAACTTGTGCCAATAGTTTTTTGGGGCTGAAAGGTTTGACCATGACGTTCGTAATTTTGAGTGTTTCAATATATTCGTCGTGGTCAAATTCAAAACCTTTACCGGTTAATAATGTAACAGGAATGGTTTGAGAATCCGTAAAATCTCGAATTTTTTCGCAGAGTTCCAATCCATTCATGCGTGGCATTTGCAAATCTGTGATCACCAGATTCGGTGCGCGATCTTGAATTCTTTCCCAACAAGCCAATCCATCGGGAAAGCATTCCACCTCCAGATCCGCTTTCTTCAGTTTCATGCTGATGGCTCGAACAATGTGTGAATCATCATCACATACATAAACCAGAGGAATCATTTTTTCTTCCTTTATTACTATTATAACGCTTGTTACAAGCGATCTTTTCAAGTGAATGGATTTGTATCAGACAGTTGCTGACGGTGCCAATTGCTGAACTCTTTTCTTTTCCTTGTGTCCCAGCGGGATGTTGATAGCGAAACAAGTTCCCTCGTTCACCTTTGACTGAACTGAAATCGAACCATTGTGCACATTGGTGACAATGAAGTGGACCAGGGAGAGCCCTAGTCCGGTACCCGCTGCAGAACGATTGTTTTCAGGTACTCTGTAGAATCGGTCAAAAATATGAGGCAGCGAATCTTCGGGAATCCCGAGTCCGGTATCGCGGACTTCAATGACAGCAGATGCCTCTTCCATTCGACTCCGTAGACAGACTTCGTGGCCATGGGGTGTATATTTAACAGCATTTGATAAGAGATTAATAATTGCCTGTCCGAGCATATCTTTGTCTACATGCACGGGCAAATACAGATCACTGAGTTGTGTGGTAATGGTAATCTCTTTTTCTGCTGCAGTCGGTGAGATGACATCAAAGGCTTTTTTCAGAATATCGTTCAGTTCATAGTCGTGCCGCTTAATATCGACGACACCGCTTTCAATTCTGGCGAGATTGAGCATGCTGTTAACCAACCTTGTAAGCCGATCAATCTGTTCATTGATAAAGCCATAGAGCTCCATAGCTTCGTCTGCTTCACATTCACCATCGATGAGCATTTCCACATACGCTTTGATGCCCGACATGGGTGTTTTCAATTCGTGTGCCACTGACGAAACGAATTCAGCATGATTTGTTTTTTCCTTGTTTTCTTCACCATTATTTTCGATGACAACAACCGTACCCAGCGCGGTTTGGTTTTCATCGCATAGATTGGTAGCAATGGCGCAGAAATGATTCGTTGATCCATTGGATGTGAATTCGAATTCTGTCCGCCTGCACGAAGTGGCATCTTTGCGTTGGATGGTTTTTGTTAATAATCGGCTCAATTCTGGAATAACAGTATCATTAAATAAGGTCTTACTCAGTGATAAACTTGAATCAGAATGAGTTTCGTTCTGGTCGGCTTTTGAGATTAGAAAAGCGTCCGCAGCAGAATTTGAAAATTCCAGTACATGTTGTGCGTCAAAAATCATAATGCCGGTGTCCAAGTTCTTCAGCACAGACTCTCTCAACATTTCTTTTTTGATTAAGGAATTTAATCGGGCCTTCAAAATGGTTTGAACCTGTTTCGTAGAGAGCAGTTCTGAATCCGAATGCTCGATCTTCTGAAGTGCTTCGGTGAAGAGACTTCCAAAGAAGTTTTTGTGCTGAATCTTTGACCGATTTAATTCAGGGTTTTTCAAACAGGCCATAATTTGGTCGCGGTCTTTCTGGATTGATTTCACTAACCAGGCCCAGCCAGCTAATGAGGCAGTTAGAGCGATCACAAGCGCAATCGCCGGATTCGTTAAACCGCTTGTCACAAGCAGGCTATCTGCGCAGCTGACTACAATGAGTAGTACCACCAGATACCAGTAATTTGCATAATTTTTCATAACCAATAACTTTCTCAGTTGTAGACAAATACTACTGAAAAAAAGAACTCTTTGTGCCCGATAGATTCAGAGGTCACTATTCAGACCTCTACGGATGAGTAGTGGGTTATCTCAACACTTAAATCTAGGTTACGAAATGCATGTTGTCCAATTCTGCAATGGAGAAAGGACAAAAGGAACCCATTGGTGGCGATGCGTTCACATTAGATATGAAGCGTGAGGTTTCCTACTTTGCAGGGAGCAGCGCGGCAACCTGCAACAGCGTGGGATCCGCGGGCCACTTTGTGCGGGCTGTATCGATAATCGTTTTTGCATTAATACTCTGTCCGCGGTTTATTGCGCATAACCCTCGCAATATCTCTACATGGAGTAACTGATGCTGATGTGCGGTTGAGATCTGATCAAAGATGTGTTGCGCTTGATCGAGCTTTCTGAGTCGCAATGCGGAATCGCCGAAGGCAATCATTTCTGAAAGAGAAAGTGATTTTGGATCATTCTTCTGGCAGATGATAAAATCCTCAAAAGCGGCAGAATAGTCTCCGGAATAGTACAGGCAGCGGGCACGGTGCTTTCGCCAGATATGATTATTGGGGAAGTGGTTTACAACCATTGTGTAATAGATGCTGGCCTGTTTCCACTGCTGGTTTGCCTCGCTAATGCGCCCCAATGCGATGGGGAGCCGTCGGCTGCCTGACATGGTATGCAAAGCGCGTAAGAGGACCTGATGCGCATCGTCTGATCTCCCGGTTTGTTCATAGAAGGCTGCCAGTTTGAGAGCATAATCTTCATCATACGGTTTTAACTCAATGGCGCGTTTCAGGCAGGCCATTCCTTCCTGAGTTTGTCCAGCTTGAAAGAACAGGGTGCCTATGGCGCTCTGTTTATCTGAATCATGCGGGCTGGCCGCTCGAATCGCGCGTAGGGACTGCAGATATTGCCTTTGATCGCCCATATCATAAGAGAGTTGCGCTTCGATTTCGAATGTGCCAATATGCCCGGGGTCGATCTCGCGCGCTGATGCTAGAAGAATTTTTGCCTGCCTCAATTCACCTTTGGAATAGTGATCGAGAGCCTGTTGTACAATTTCATTTGCCTGTACGTTGTAAGGAGAGACTCTTTGATGCGGATTGGCTGGTTCCGGCTTGTGATCAGCGGGCTGCAAGTCTTTTGTCTGTTTTGCGGCGAATGGAAAATTCGAGATAGCCAATGACTGGCATCCACAGCAAACAAGAGAAGTCGCACAGAACAGAAAGAATGTCTGAAGTAAAGAGAAACGCGCAGGCCCAACCATGTTTACGGATCTCCTTCCAGGGAAGGTATTGAGACTTCTTCTTCTGAAGGAGGTAATCCGATCAGGCTTCTATTTCGATTTATTAACTCCTGCTCAACGTATTTTAGTAGCTGGATGGCTTCCAGATTATTCTTATCCAGTCGGACGGCAATCTTGCTATGTATTTTCGCTTTGGGCAAATTACCAAGCGTCAGGTACTTCTTGGCCTGCTTGATATGAGACTGAACAATGCGTACCTGATTGATAGGGAGCAAGTTCTTTTTGAACGAATTCAGGCGTTCTTCCCCTTCATACTTCTGTCTTTCCCCTTCGGATTGAGCTGTTTCTGCCTGTACAATACGGGGTGTAATTAGAATGATCAATTCTGTGCGCTGTGTAATTTCGCGCTGCAATCGGAATGCATTTCCGATAAGAGGAATGGCACCTAAAAAAGGGACCTGATTTTTAGCATCAGAAGTGCGCTCTTCAATCAAGCCTCCAATGACGACGGTATGACCATCACGAACCATTACATTTGTAGTGACTTCGGTCGTCTGTAAGTCGGGAAGACTTGTTCTCGGGTTAATTGTGGCAGAACTGCGTTCGGGGTGAATTTCCATGCGGATCTGACCGTCGGGTGTGATGAAAGGTCGCAAGTTCAGTACAATCCCCGAATCCAGGAAGTTGACATTCTGGATCGATGTGGTTCCGTTTTGTGTGACAGTGGAGTAGCTGGTTCTGTCACCGATAATCAGTTCGGCTTTTTGTTTATTCAGGGCTCGTAACTGAGGCGAAGCAATCAGGTTTGTTTCAGTAATATCTTCCAGTGCTTCGATAAAGCCACTGACATCGCCGTGTAAGAATCCATACTTCAATCCCGCCAGATCTGCAATAAATTGTCCGGTTGGTGGGACTAGCGCGCTTCCCGAACCTGGAAATCCGCTGGAACCGTTTAAGGTCTGGCCATTGCCGTCTACCAGCAGGTTTTTTTCATTTCCTCCCAATACGGCAAAGTTCACGCCGAACCGCATATCATCATTCAGCAAAACGCTGATGATCATCGCTTCGATCACGACTTGCATGGGTGGAATGTCCATCTCTTTCACCAGACGGTCCACTTCTTCCAGTATTTCGGGGTAGTCACGAACCAGGAGCGAGTCGTTCTGAGCAAAGGAGTCACCGCCGGCGCTCGTTTCATCGGGTGTGATCCCTATTTCGCTGGGCGTGGTGAGTGAAATAATCCCTACATTTTCAGTTAGTATCGGCGTAATGAGATTTTGTAATTCCTTGGCACTGATATAAAAGGGACTGTATAACTTGGTCACAACTTTGCGAGTGGACTTCTTTTTTTCTTCCAGTTGTGCCTGCGTCATTACATAAATGAAAGCTCCTTCTTGTTCAGAAGTGAGATCGCGTGAACGCAATATGGCGTCCAGGGCCTGTACCGGAGTCACATTTTTTAAATTTGCTGTAATCGTGCCTGTAACACCTTGTCCGGTCATAATATTTTTTCCGGAAAGTTCACCTAACATGTCCAGGACCTGCAAGATTTCTGCATCCTGAATTTGCAGCGAAAATGTTTCATTAGAATCTTTATCAGGACTTACTTTCAGTAACGGCTGTTTTTTCTCGTGTTTTTTCTCGGCATTTTCCTGTGTTGTTGTTACTGGAACTGCTGTATTTTCGGGTTCTGTTTTTTTGTCTGTGTTGGCTGGATCCTTTTGCTGCAAACCATCCAGTTTGCGTTCGAGGTCGCGCAATTGATTCATTTGCTGCATCTGTTTCAGCAATTTCGTTGCCTGTTCGAGTCGATCTGTATTTTGTGCCAGCTCCAAATTCGATTTTTCCTGCGCTTGAATTTGCAGATTTGTCAGGCGATCTACTTGCCTGGTCAAACTAACCAGGCGTGTCTCCATTTTGGAAACCTCCCGATTTTTGACAGCGGAATCTCCATCGGAAGCCAAATGGAACTGAATTGCGTGTGCGCGTTCCGTGTTTGTTTTTTGTGCGTTTGTGATCTCGATGCCCGGTTCGATCAATAAGCGAGAACCGGCAGATTCTTTTGAATGCGAATGATTGGGAGTTGCTAACTTCGCAGGAGCCGAATTGGTCGTCTGCTGAACGGTTTTCGGGTCTCGGCTCTGATTGGTATCACCTGATTGAGACACTGATTGAGAAAACCGGGACTGATCGATTTCAGCGGGCTTCGTACGCTGAGCCCGCGCTTGATGCTGTGCTGGAATAAACAGAGACTGAGGCGTTTTGACATCTGTCATGGCGGCGATCAACAATAGTGAAAGCCCCGTCAGTGTTGCCCAGAATGCCGGTAAAAAAAAATGTCTTTTCATGTTTCGACCATCATCCATGATCGTTCGAATCAATATCCAAAACTTCAGTGATGCGAACGGTTATTGTGCAAACTTGATAAACGCAGAAGGATCGTTTTGAATTTTTAATTCAAATTTGTGCTCGCCTTGTCTCAATATCACATTACGGGTTGCAACCCGTTCTAATATATAAGTCACATTTTCGTGTTCGAGTGTTTTGCCTTCATAATACATTTTATTATTGATGATGGCTGCTTTACGGTATTTTCCAATGATGGTCGTCTTCAGGACGAGATCTGTCGGCAGAACCGGAACCACTTTTTCGTGATTCTGTTGAGAGTCTTTACTGGATGTCTCTGACTCTTCAGCAAATAAGATGGGAGGTGAAAACTGATCTCGATTGACTTTGAACGGATTTTTTTGAACTGCTCCCATTTGGACAGACTGAACGAGAGGATCACTTTGCATCAGTGAATCAAATTGTTTCCAGGAATTTCGTGGTTCATCGGTAGAGTCGCTTTGCGCAAAACTCATCTCCGTCTTGACGGGAGGGCGTTGAGGTATCGCCCGGGTATTCACTTCGGCCGGCATGATGGCAGGAGCTGCGGTCCCTCGTAATACACGATATAAAGGTGGAATCCAGAAGTAGAATCCCACTAGAAATAAGAGGCCTAACAGCAATGTTTTCTGCCAGCTTACTTTCAAATCGTGTAATAATTGTTCACTGAAAAATTTCACGTTTTGCATACTACTTTATTGAAATATGACCATGTTAGAGTGGAAACGGATTGCAATGATTGAAAAACAGGACGATTTCCCTTCAGGATATACAAAACAGGGAAACTTGAATTCGAGTGTGTCCTTATCTTTTATCGGCTGAAAGAAAGGCATTACTAACCCTATTCTCGTCAAAATCAGAAAAATCCCTCTGATTGCCGCGTAATGCGTAAACTGACAACTCAATGGTTCCTTTGACAAACCCCTCAAGTTCTTTATTTTGTTTTGTGAGGGCAATATCTGAAACGGTAAACAAACGCTCCTCATGATCCAGGCCGTTCAAAAAATCGATCACGCCGGAATATGGGCCTGAAATACTTAGCAAAAAAGGCTGCCTGATGTAGGTTTCGTTCAAAACAAATTCTCCCGGATTCAATTCTGAAACCGTAAGGGACGATGTTTTTGCCAATAATGCAACTCGTTGTAAAACCTGATGCGTATCTTTGATTGTCGGGATCCGATGCTGATGCCGATGTATGAATCCCAATCGTTGGTTCAATTCTTGATGGAGTTGCTCTAGCTGTTTCACTCTGTCGGGGATTTCGCGAATCTCTTGCTGTATCTGCGCAATTTCTTTGTTCAGTTTCTGTTTTTGTTTCAAACCGGGGAGATAGACGACAAAAGTAAAGATGGCTACTACAACCGAGAGGCCAATAATGGTGATTAAACTATCGCGACGCAATTTTTCATTCATTGTTGAATCCTCCTGTGATGGGGATATCCAGGCTGGCGGTTGAACTGAGATCCACGGCAGGGATATACATCCCCGGTGCTTTCACCACCATTCTGAGCTGAAACACTCGCATCGGTTGGCCTTCAAAAGTACTCTCATTGGATTGAAGCAATTCGATTTCTTTGAATAGTCCTACTTGATTCAGGTGAG
>NZ_CALEMX010000592.1 GCF_937910335.1 uncultured Gimesia sp.
AAGAAGAGATCTGTTGCATGAAATTCGAGTAGGCGTACCAGTCGGGATCTGTTTCTGTATGGATATCGATTGGAAGTGAAGGCAGATCGTCGGTGACTTCGTTGAGCATTAACAAGGCCTGATCGACATCTTTTAAATACCATTGCCATTCACACATCTGGTTTCCAGTAATCAGCATGGTCAGATAACCGAGACCTGCATTTTGCCAGACACCAATGAGTCGCTCTTCAAACTGATTCATGAGTTGTTGATCTTCCGGTCCGGGCATACCACTTTCGTTAGGAGACTGGTATGTCCAGATGATTTCGATCCGGGCGGGAAAATCAGCTGTGGTAATTCCAGCTGGAATGTCTGGTAACAGACGGAAGATGACAGTCAACTCCTCTTCGAGTGCCGTTGCCGTTAACCATTCCTGTTCTTGTTCCGGTTGTTGTTCTGTCAACTTTTAATCTCCGTTGATTTTGGTTGTGTCAAAAGCGAGACAACAATCAATGTGAGAAATCCTAAGGGGATGGTTACCAGACCAGGCTGGCTGAAGGGCACAATGGCGGTTTTCGGGTCCAGCCCGTAAATCCCTTTATAGGAATCGGCGCTTAACAGAATCCAGGTCAATGAAGAAACCATTCCTGTAAAAATGGCGACCGTGATCCCCTGTTTTGTTGTTTTTGGCCAGAATAGTAACATCACTAATGCGGGCAGGTTTGCCGAAGCGGCCACACTGAATGCCCAGCCCACGAGATAGTTTACATTAAAGTTTTCGAAGAGTATTCCAAGAATAATGGCAATCACTCCGACAACAACCGAGGCAATTTTAGCAATACGTACTTTTGCAAAATCATTCATTTCGATTTTCATAAAGCTCGACATCAGGTCATGCACGACAGCGCCACTGGATGCAATGATGAGTCCACTGACTGTTCCCAGTACCGTGGTAAATGCAATTGCAGAAATGACCGCGAATAACCAGTCGCCAATACTCTTGGCAAGCAGTGGGGCAGCCATGTTTGTGTTGGTGACATCAAGTGCCCCACTGGTCATGGCGCCCAGCCCCATAAACAATGTCAGAATATAGAAGTAACCAATGGTCCCAATGCCGACGATCGTGCTTTTTCTAGCGCTGGCTTGATCTTTGACTGTGTAATAGCGGATTAAAATATGTGGCAGCGAAGCGGTTCCACAAAACAGGGCTAGCATCAAAGACAGGAAATTTAGTTTTCCCCACATTTCATCGCTACGAATGCCTGCAAACTTTGGATGATTTCCAGGACTGAGCACTTTTTCTCCGGTTGTTGGTTTCGGAAAATAGATCGTTATGACGGTGCCATCTTTCTCTTTGATGGTATCTGAACCCCAAAGGATCAGTTCACTTTCACGGATTTTGCTTAAAAATTCAGTGACTCCCAGCGGACCTGTTTCCGTTTCATCGTCGGGCAATTTGCTGATACGCCCTACAGGGTATAAATCGGTTTTACCTTCACCGGTTCCCTGGGGCAATCCATTAATGATGATGCTGCCATTTGTGTTCTTTTGCTTGTATTGTGTTTCCGAAAGAAAATATTGTTTCTCTGGGCTCTCGGTCACTTTCCAATAAGAAATTTTGTCGTCTCTGGTAAGTTGCAGGAAATCTTTTTTGGCCCATGCTCCCTGGTCAAGTGGGATTAATGAATCATTATCATTCAGTTTGAGTTCCGATTTCCAATGTTCGATATTATCGGAAGCAGTGGGGCCGATAATTTGAAACTGGTGTGTCGGTTTCCCATTGTTGACAGGGTCTGTTGAGAGACCTCTTTGCAGAATCAGCACGGTCAGAACCGTACTGAAGATCACAAGCAACGAACCTTTCAGGAATTGCACATAAGTCGTGCTGACCATGCCTGCTGTGACGACAATCAAAATCACGATGGTTCCGACCATCAGGACGCCAACATAGTGGGGGAATCCAAGCAAGGGAGTGATTAAAGCGCCAGCGCCAACCATTTGCGGGATGAGATAAAAAATACTGACGACAAGTGTGCTGATCGCGGCAGCAAGTTTAATTCCCCGCGATTGAAATTTGCTATCCAACGCATCGGCGAACGTGAAACGTCCCATTCGTTTGAGTGGTTCTGCGATTACAAAGAGGGCCACAATCCAGCCGGCCAGATAACCGATGGAGTAGAGGAATCCATCGTATCCATAAAAGGCAATCATGCCACAGATGCCTAGAAATGAAGCGGCTGACAAATAATCGCCTGCAAATGCAACACCATTTACAAACCAGTGGATACCTCCCCCAGCTGCAAAGTACCCTTTCGCTGATTTTGCTTTTGCGCCCAACCAGAAGCTGAGTCCCAGTGTGATGGCGACAATTCCTCCAAAGATCAGAACTGCCATGAGGGATGGTTCATAGATCATTGAGATGCCCCCTCATTATTTGAACTGTCTGAGGAAACATCGTTTCGACACGACCAGCCATAGATCAATGCCAGCACAAATGCAGCTATGATCAAAGTGAATCCGTATACAATGGCCAGATTCAATCCTGCGAAAACAACCACCTCCATTTTTGCGGGGGAGAAGGTGTTAAGAAAAACGAACCCGCCATATAGGGCCAGATAAACCGTAAATAATTTAAGCCCCAGTCGGGTATTCCGAGAGATCGTCTCGGAATTTTCCTGCTCTTCAGGCTCGTTGGGGCCGTGGTCAAAACCTGCCATTGGAAATATACCCTTTAGTTGTAACACTGGTTTGGGTTCGATCAGCCAGAATTGCTTGATCAATCATGTTATTGGGAAAGCCTATTCAACCCGGAAACCGGTGAGGAATCAACTGACAGCAGCAATGGGAGGGGAAAAGAATTGGGAATCTGATGACTTTGTATACTGAAACAGGAGAACGTCAGTCGAAGGTCAGTCAAATCCCGACTGGAAACTCGGATCGCCGCGTGATTAATTCGAGTCAGTTGGAACCGGTTTAAAATAAATTCGGTTGGTGTTCAATTTCTGAGGGCCGATGCCTTTCACCTCTAATAAATCTTCAATAGAGCGGAATGGGCCATGAATTTCACGGTGCGATACAATTTTTTTCCCGAGCTTGGGGCCAATTTGATTTAATTGAGCAAATTCAACCCAAGAGGCCTGATTGATATCGATTTGATACTCATAGGGCATATGAGTTTGTCTTGTGATTTCGATTGGTTTGGTGCCCCAGCGGGAAAGACGTCCAAGATGAATCACGAACAGGATCAGTATGGCAATAACAAGTATGCCTAAAAAGAATTGATCATCTCTTTGTAAACCCAGGAATGGTTTTGATGGGGTTTCTTCAGAATGGTGATTCTGCATGTTCTGGCAGCCAGTCAGGTGAAATTATGTGTAATATGAGTCTGGTCTCACTTTGACGCGGTTTGCAGAGATTGATCAAATTGAGCTCTATAATACATCGTATTAACACGAGATAGTACTACTAAAGATGGCAAAAGCGCGAGTCACTAATTGACCTCAAGGCCCGTTTTTCGTAGAATGATACTATAAATTAGTCAACATATTGAATAATCGGAATAGACTCAAACTGCAAGCGAAAAATGGCAAAGAATCTATTCCCAAATTGAGGTGCTTCTGTGATCAATAACTTCCTTTGTATGAAAAAATGTCAGCGAACGTTATCAGTCTTTGCATTTGTTTGTACGTCGCTGTTAGCCACTAGTGTTTTACAGGCACAGAACACTAATACGAAAGGTCCTGCGAAACCGAAAGAAATTACTTTAACAGCTCCTCGAGATGGTTTCCCCATATCCATCACGTATTATCAATCAAGTAATGCCGAAAGTGCTCCGGTGGTTGTATTACTTCATGGCAAGGGGGGGAGCAAAAGAGTCTGGGATAAACAGTTCGCGCCTATCTTGCAGCAAAACGGTTATGCTGTTGTTTCTGTTGATTTGCGAAAGCATGGGCAGAGTAAACTACCTGAGACTGAAAAAAGTGTTAATCGGAATCAAAAAAAACCTCCGAGTTCAAGATTGAAAACTTATGACTACAAAGCAATGGTTGCACTGGATATGGAAGCCGTCTGGCAGTTTATTTTTAGAGAGCATCAGAAAAAACACTTAAATATGCAAAAATCAGCAATTATCGCCTCAGATATGAGTGTGCCAATTGCTTTAAACTATACCCTCTATGATTGGGCTAAAGGTCCCTATGATGATGCACCGGTCCTGGCTGCCAAAACACCCAAGGGGCAGACTGTACGGGCTTTGTTTTTGATTTCGCCCGTCACGGGTGTTCCCGGTGTTAATTCAATGCAACCGACAGTCCGGCTAAAAGACCCACTTTTAGGGCTCGCGTTTGAAGTCGGCGTCGGCAATAAAAATTCGGCCGATCTGAAAATTGCTAATAAGCTTTATGAACAATTGCATTTGGCCAAGGAAAAAGATGCTCGTGTGAAGATCAATAAATATCCTGGTAAGCTCACGGGGACTGATATGCTGGGTAGACGCTTGGGGTTGGAGATTGATATCCTGAAATTTCTGGATCGACATCTTAAAAAATTACCCGGGCAATGGGCTGACCGCAGGCCTCGCTTTGACCGGGATGAATAAGCGGGGATGAATCAACCGGTTAGCAGTTAGAATCAGGCTGCTCGATTATTAAATTGCTGAGTATCCTGTTGAATTGCTAATTCAGAATCAGTCTGGGGCTGCGGTGAAATCCGTTCAGAAAGAAAAGCAATTTCTTCTTTGATGTCTGTGATTTCTTTTTCCTTTTCGAGCAGGATCGCCTCCAGGCGACTGATGCGTTTTTCTGGATTTCGTTGCAGTAAACGATTCACGATTTCCAGAATGAGCAGCGCCCGATAAAGCTTCAGGACCAGACTTTTAAGGCGGAAAACTCTGGTGGTCTTGAGTAATCCGGCGACTCGTAAAAATCTCATAAACGCGATCATCGGCAGGCAAATGACGGCGATATCAATCCAGTGTCTGCGGCAGTAGTCCAATCGTTTTTCTACGATTGAGATCATGAGTATGAATTCCAGAGTAAATGCGAACCAGATAAATCCAGTTGCAATGGCAGTCAAATCGGCCAGTACTGAGTTCGTTTCGATTTGCTTTTGCCAATAATGCTCGACCGCAAACAGCGGTAGTACCAACAGGGCAATCAACAGCATTGGCGCAGAAAAAGTTTTGACAACTTTTTCCTTGAATTCAGAATCAACGACCTGCCAGGAAATAATGGGAAACCAAATGGCCTGACCCGTCATCTGGTCTCTTGCGCAGATTCTGATTGGTGGAATCAGACAATACAGGAGATTAAATTTCCAGCGGGGACTACCTAACGCTACGTGAATGACTGTTTCCAGAATAAACAGCGGATAGAGCAGGAACAGACACCAATTGCAGACATCCAGAGCAATTCCCGGCGATTCAATGCTGTTTAAATGCAAAGTGCCCGCTAAAAAAATGAGAAAAAAGACTGCAACACAAAACATGGGTGCCGCTGCGAACTGATCGACTTTTTTGATGTAAGCGTTCATAAAACTCATCGACAGGAAATGGCAGAATAAGAAAAGCATCCAGAGGAGGCTGCAACAACAAACGAAGGGCAGGGGAGGAACTTATATTCAATATCGGCAAAAGCGCCTATTCAGAATAATCGGATCAGGTTTCCGTCTCTGAAAAGTGTGATAATCAA
>NZ_CALEMX010000593.1 GCF_937910335.1 uncultured Gimesia sp.
ACTTAAACAGTCTAGTCTGCCTGTCATTGGTTGGCGCGAATGGGTGAGTCTCCCCAATTTGGGTATCAAATCAATCAAAGTAAAAGTTGATACCGGCGCCCGTTCTTCCTCCCTGCATGCTTACGATTTACATGAGTTCGAGCGGGACGGTGTGAACTGGATCCGGTTTAAAGTTCACCCTGTTCAACGAAGAACGAATGAGATCGTGCAGACCGAGGCCGAAATCCTTGAGTATCGGTCGATTCGTAGTTCCAGTGGCAAGTCTACGCGACGGCCGGTGATTATTACCAACATTGAATTATTGGGAGTGGTCTGGCCTGTCGAGTTGACACTTGCGAATCGCGACGAAATGGGCTTTCGCATGCTTTTAGGGCGGGAAGCGTTCCGCCAGAAATTTCTAGTCGATGCCGGAAAATCTTATTACGGCGGTAAACCACCTCGAAAGAAAAAAAATAAGGCCAAGGCGAAGCCCAAAAAGAAATCCAGGCAAAAATAAATACTGAAGCGCTACAACTAATCAGGCACCGAAAGAGCATCTATGAAACTTGCAATTCTCTCAACTAGTCCGCAATGCTACAGCACCCGTCGACTGCGTGAAGCGGCGGAGCAACGTGGATTCAATGCTAAAGTATTGAATACGCTGCATTTTGCGATTGACTTGAAACAAGCGGAGCCCGATCTTTACTTTCGCCAAAAGCCTCTCTCCGATTACGATGCCGTGCTGCCGCGCATCGGCGCATCAATTACCTACTTCGGTACTGCGGTCGTACGACAATTCGAGCAGATGGATGTGTTCTGTGCGAATTCGTCCTCCGGAATTTCGAACTCGCGAGACAAACTTCGAAGTCTTCAAATTCTGAGTCGGCATCAGATTGGTATACCACAAACCACTTTCGTCCGTGATAAAAAGGATGTGTTGCCCGCCATCGAACGCGTGGGAGGTGCTCCTGTTGTAATCAAACTGCTGGAAGGTACACAGGGGATCGGCGTGTTACTTGCCGAATCGGTGAATTCGGCCAAAGCGATTATCGAAATGCTGCAAAGCCAAAAACAGAACGTATTAATTCAGAAGTTTGTTGCCGAAAGTAAAGGTCGTGATATCCGGGCATTTGTGGTCGGTGATCGGGTTGTAGCTGCAATGCGTCGGGTTGCTCAAGGACAGGAGTTTCGCAGCAATGTTCATCGGGGTGGTCGTACTGAGCCAGTTACACTCGATGAAACCTATTGCAAAACTGCTGTCCGTGCCGCTCAGATTATGGGCCTTCGCGTTGCCGGTGTTGACATTCTGGAAGGAAAAAACGGGCCACAAATAATGGAGATCAATTCTTCACCTGGTTTGGAAGGAATCGAGCGATGCACGCAGCTCGATGTGGCGGGGGTCATCGTGGACTATATTGCTGCTCAGGTGGATTTTCCCGAGATCGATTTGCGTCAAAGATTGACCGTCAGTCGTGGCTATGGAGTCACAGAGATTCATATTCCCGAAGGCTCTGAATACGTGGGCAAGGAGATCAACCAATCTGGATTGCGTGATAAGGACATCAATGTACTCACGCTCTATCGGGGGACAACCGTCATTCCCAACCCACGTTCAAGTCGGCAACTGGAATCTGGAGATCGATTGCTTTGTTTTGGTAAACTCGAACTGATGCGCGATTTAATTCCTGTGAAAACACGTCGCAAAAGACGCCCAGAAGTTCAGGATCTGCCTGATTTGCCAGTCGCAGATGAAGTGCATGCAGAGTTAGTCGAATTCGCTACTGACTCGTTACCATTGGATAAAGGGTAATGCGTTTATGACCAAACCCCGTGAACGGAAGTCTGTTAGCGAATGGAATGGAGAATCCATTCAGGCTGGTGAATCACGTGATGTCAAACTTGCTGTCAGCGAGAGCTATAGCAGCATGACGGTGAAGATTCCAATTCACATTCGCCGCGCCGTGGAAGAGGGGCCTGTGGTTTTCGTCACCGCGGCACTTCATGGCGACGAAATTAATGGTACCGGAGCAATTCGTGAATTAGTTCAAGACACGGATTTTCACTTACTGCGTGGGTCAGTTATCTTTGTGCCTGTGCTAAATCTTCTCGCCTTTGATCGTCATTCCCGTTATCTGCCTGATCGTCGTGATCTGAATCGTTCTTTTCCTGGATCTGCGAATGGCAGTCTGGCCAGTCGCATGGCTCGGATTATTTTTGAGGAAATTGTTTCGCGTTGTGATTACGGCATAGATTTGCACACTGCATCCGTGCGTCGTACAAACTATCCGAATGTTCGAGGCGATATGACGAATCCGGAAGTGCAACGGATTGCTAAGGCATTCGGTTCCGAAATTATCATGAATGGTAAGGGGCCCGCCGGCGCGTTTCGCCGTGAAGCATGTCATAGTGGTTGTCCTACGATCATTATGGAAGGCGGCGAAGTCTGGAAAGTTGAGCCGGGCATCGTGGAGTCGGCAGTACGCGGCGTAAGAAATGTGCTTCGCGATTTAAAAATGCTGGAAGGGGAACCGGAAAGCCCTGATTATCAGGTCGTTGTTAACAAATCAACCTGGGTACGGGCGGAACGTGGTGGCTTTCTCAAGTTCCATGTAAAACCTGGAGATATCATTGAAAAAGATCAACCGATTGCCACCAATTCAACATTGCTCGGTCGAGAACGCAGTATGTTGTATTCCCCATTTGATGCAGTCGTGATTGGCATGACAACCCTGCCTGCGATCAGTCCCGGAGAGCCAATTTGCAACCTGGGTATGCTTCCTAAAGGAACGAAACCATCGCAAGTTCGACGATTTCGGTCTGAAGAGGATGGACTTGAAGGCCAGGTTGTTGAAGAGCTTTCAACTAACCTGATTGTTGTTGAACCGAATGAAGAAACGCACAATCAGGAACAGAGCGGAAACGTTGATCCCAAGATCTTTCGAAAATAGTTAGATCACAAAGCGACTATTTACTGCTTTCATCAACTTATCTTCCTGCAAACAAATTTCCCAATGACTTATATCGAAAGCCGATCATTATTTGATGTGCCGTTAAATCTGCCGTGTAATGCCCCGCTGGAAAATTATTAGAGTTGAGTGATAACGACACAGCCGCTGATCCGTAATCTATGTAACGGTAACCAATATCGATAATCCAACGTTCTGTTCGTTCCCAGGTGAAACCACAGCCAATTTGCCAGGCAAACTCAGAAAATCGTCCCTGTCCGCCCTAAATACCATCGTTGAGGGACAATCGTCCGCCATTGGCGCCAATGCCGCCACCGAAGTAAATGGTTTTTGTTTCATGGACGGGAAAATCAAGCCAGAAGTTCGTCATGACACTCCAGCGATCATCGTAATCAATTTGATAGAGTGTACTGGAACTTTCGGGTCGCAGGCTCTCTGACAGTAATCCACCGAGATCCCGGAATGCTCCTTCCACTTCAATACGAAGGGCTTTGCAGCAGAAGGGTATTCTGGCTCCGAGTGCCAGTCCAAAGTCGTAAGAAGCATTACTGTCCGTACCCCGGTTGGGCACTAAGAAATTTGTGTTGAATCCCCCACTTTCTAAATGATTTAATGAGAGATAGTTGTTAGCCGAGAGGTAAAACGTCGTATTCTCGGTCCAATCTTCTAAATGAGATGCAGAAAAATATCCTTCCTCATTGAAAGGTTCCGTTTCCGCTGATGTAAACGATTCCATTTCACCTGCAAATCGATCGATGTCGTTAAAATATTCGAATTCGCTGGCTTCGAATTCGTCTACTCCGAATTCATCCGCTGACAATATGCTGGCAGATACCCATCCTGCGGTAATCGCAAGTAAGGCGATCGTGAGAATTTTTGTCGATCTCATCCTGTCCCCAATGGCTTAAAGATTCCATTCAACAGTTGTGACTAATTTGTGATGTGTTGTGATTATATAAATCAGACATTTAGTACAGTCTACATTTTCGATATCGGCTGGATTTTGAGGGACATAACTCTTTTTCTGATAAATCGGGAGCGGAGTTGTTCAGGTTCAGGGGGTTATGAGTCTTGGAACTAATGTGTGCATCCATCTGGAATTTTGAGTATTGATTGTTGGATGAATTGAATGGCATTTTCAGAATAATCGTGTTTTTCAATACGATATCTTTGAATGGTATGTACTGGTTATGTTGGTAGTGCTGAATGAAGCGCCTGGAAATGTGATCGCTATGGGGGGTAAGATTACGAATGGCATTGGGGTCACATTGACAAAAACCATGCAAAGGTGTACGTTTGGATGATTGGTTATGAGGAAACAATGAGTTTTTCTTAAGTGAGCCTGCAATGCGAATTCCAGTAATCGAGGGCATTATTGATCGCCGTATACTGGCGAATTTTCGCATCGATCCCGAGGTGATGTCACGTGTGCTACCAGCCCCATTTCGGCCAAAATTGATACGCGGTTATGCTATCGGCGGAGTCTGTCTAATTCGTCTCAAAAATGTTCGCCCACGCATTATGCCTTTTTCGTGGGGCATTCGTTCTGAAAATGCGGCGCACCGTTTCGCCGTCGAATGGGATGCCGATGGTCAAACGCATGAGGGAGTCTATGTGAATCGTCGCGATACTGATTCCTGTCTGAACGCTCTGGCGGGGGGGCGAATCTTTCCGGGCACTCATCACCATGCCTCGTTTACAGTATCGGAATCGGAAGATCATTTTTCAGTTTCTATGCAGAGCAAAGATGGCCAGGCGCAGATGAAAGTGGTTGGTTCGATAACAGATCGTCTACCAGAATCATCTGTCTTTGATTCATTGGCAGCAGCCTCAGAGTTTTTCGAGCAAGGTTCGCTTGGGTATTCGGCCAGCGATGCGGAAGGGCGCTTTGATGGTCTGGAATTAAGATGTCATGACTGGAGTGCGGAACCGCTTCAGATTGAAAATATCGAATCCAGTTTTTTTGATGATTCCCATCTGTTCCCGTCGGGGTCTGTTGAGTTTGACTGTGCCTTATTGATGCGCGGCATTCAGCATGAATGGCATAGCCGTCAGGATTTATGCTGCCCTGAAACCATAAAGACATAAAGGTTCTCGTTCACTTTGTAAAGGAACACACGAATGGATTCCCGTGTTTTGTTGCCGCTGATTTTTGTCTGTTTCATGACGACTCCACTCAGTGCAGAACCGATCGTTGCATCAAAGCCGAGACCGGAAGCGGAGCAGCGTGCCATTGATGTCTTGCGCGAATGGAGTGCAGAAAACGTAACCTGCACCGCAGTCCGCGGTGATTTTAAGAGGTATTGGTACGACGATGTGTTCCGAGTGCAAAAACATGGGAAGGGGCAGTTTGGCTATCGCGGACCCCGTCATGGCTTCTGGCGAATCGAACCAGCCAATCTTGATCCTTTATCTGTCATTCGAAAGAAAACTCGCGATGGAAAACCGTATACATATAAAGACGCTGAATCCGAGAAATGGCGCTGGCAGAAAACACGGATTCTCGACATTCATGAAGAAGACAAGCATTATGAAGAATATACCTATCCAGAAAAGATTGAGGAGACAAAGCAGAAAGTATCGTGGTGGTTTTTCGATTTCGATTTTAATTTCACCGCAGACTGGCCTTCGCCGTTTCTTCCAGGAGTTCCGAATCAGGCAAAAATCGAGGACTTAATTAAGAATTCCTATTTGAAAGTTGTCAAAGAATCAGAAACGCAAATTATAATCGCTGGGAAACCCATTCGCAGAAAGGATGCCGCAAATTACAGTGAATTCAAATTGCTTCTGGAAAAGAATCCCTGGCGGTTGAGTGCCACTCAATATATTCATCCTGGAGGAAATCAAAGCACCGTTTATGTTTTTTCTAATATCGAAATGAATCCTGAAGAATGGGATGAACCCGATCTGACCGGCTACGAGAAACTTTCAGTTAACATTCGAGATTATCCAGTGGAAGCACGCAAACCAGTTGATGAAACGTCTCAGGCAGATACCTGGAGTTACTTTTTGGGAAGGTGTCTTTTGCTTAACCTGTTTTTTTGATCTCACCGGACCTTCTGCATTGTAGGTTCTGCCTTCATTTATCTTTGGGTTCACTGGTCGGGCACTGGAGATCTAGTCTCTGATTCTTTTATTTGATAT
>NZ_CALEMX010000594.1 GCF_937910335.1 uncultured Gimesia sp.
GATATTCTGCTGGACCATCGTAGTTTTAACCAGATATGGGGGGAGAAAGCCAAACCTCTGCTCGTTCAAAATCAGTATGGAATCAAGCCACGCGTTAAGGACGGATTGGCAAGTTCGAGTCATGAAGATCATACTTTAGCAACGCTTGCTGAAGTGGGGACCCCTGCCGACTACCCTGTTGTAACACCAAATGGGGAAACCACACTGGCGGCGATGATTCAGGAAACATTAAGCTCGTTCAGTTTGAATCAGCTGGAATATGAGTGGTCCACTCTTGTATTTGCCCTGTATCTGCAGTCTGCCCAAGATTGGATGACAACTGAAGGGCAGCTCGTTAATTTTGATCTCATCGCAGAGCGGATAATGCGTCAACAGCCCACCAAAGGGGTTTGTTATGGAAATCATCGATTGCATGCTTTGGTCATGCTGTTAAGGGTTGATGAACAAGCCCCCATTCTGACTGATCAGGGGCGAGAAAAGATCGTCCTGTATTTGAAAAACATCACCGCTTTGCTCGTAAAAACTCAGACGAAAGAGGGATATTGGGATAAGAATTGGGATGGGAGAAAATTTGAATTGTCATCTGAAAAATTATTTACCCCTCGCGCGCGTCGGATCCTGGCAACAGGACATGCAATGGAGTGGTGGGCGTTAGCGCCAGAAGAGATTCTCCCTCCTCAGGAAACGCTACAGAAAGCGGGACATTGGCTCGTCAAGAGTATCAATGCGATGCCTGATTCAGAGATTAAAAACAGCTACACATTTTTATCTCACGCGGGGCGCGCACTCGCGTTATGGAGAGGGAAATTTCCCTATCAGGTCGACTTATCTCAGCAAGACAAATAATACTGTAGCAGTGAACTGAATTCGATTTACTCAAAATCGTGATACTCATCAGATCCATACGATTACATCTTGCTCCTTTCAACAAGTCTACCTGGATGTGCACCGAAGATTACACTTGGCTTCAAAGTGTTAACCAAAGGATACAGAACCTGAAATGTCGCTGCATTGAATTGCTGACGGCTTAATTTTGCTTGAATCATACCTATTGGCCGATTGCTAATGATTTTAGGGACTGTAACGCAAATTTCTCTTAGCCGAATTGCTCATAAAATTCATTGTAGAGTGAAATTGCGAAAAATATGCATTGTGGGTCAAAATGGCACATCGTCTGCTGTTAATCTGGAACGTCTGCGCTGGGCGTATGCAGGCACGTTAATTTGCTCGAATGTTAATAACTACATGTTCATGTGGTGCATTCGGCATGCATTAACCATCTGATTAATGTGAGGAGTACGAATGAAGATGTTTCAGCAGTTGTGGAATGATGAAAATGGTTTCGTCGTTTCAACAGAACTAGTGCTGATCGCTACTGTGTTGGTTCTCGGTATGATTGTCGGGTTGACCACACTTCGTGATCAGGTAATCGCGGAATTAGCAGACGTTGCCGCTGCATTTTCCAACACTAACCAGAGCTATTCTTTCTCAGGGATCACAGGGCACTCATCAAGCACAGCAGGGTCTATCTTTGATGACAATATCGACTTCTGTGATCTTGATCTTGATCCTACCGGACTTGATAGCCACTGTATCTTAATCGTAGATGCATCAGTTGAATCTCCGTAAGTTTCAACTTCCGTTTTTGGGGTGAATTCTCAGGTTATTTAATAAATAGCCGCTTAACTAAGAGAATAGTCCCCTGCGATTATTGTTTAATTCTTGTATCAAAATGTTCAAAGGAGCTGTTTAAAACGGCTCACATAATCAATAAGGAGTTAGGATGAACATGCTTACTAATTTTTGGAATGATGAGGCAGGTTTTGTTGTCTCATCAGAACTCGTGTTGATCGGCACAATCCTCGTATTGGGTGTTGTAGTCGGATTGGCCACCGTTCGTGATCAAGTTGTTCAGGAACTGGGTGACCTTGCTTTAGCCATTTCAAACATTAACCAGAGTTACAGTTTTTCAGGTGTTACCGGACATACATCCAGCACAGCTGGTTCGCTCTTCGATGACCAACTCGATTTCTGTGATTCTAGTGTAGATCCTAGTGCTGCTGAACCTGCTTGTATCAGTGTTCAAATTACTGCTTCTGCTGAATAGTTTCATTAAAAGTTTGAGTGATTCAGAATCTGTTCCCGAGGACGCCCCCTCGGGAACGGGCTCTCTGAGCATTTTTGTTAGTTCGAGCGTTTATTGGCACATAAGATGCTTTTGATTATGGTGTTCGAAATATGTTCGTATTTTATGTGTCGGTTTTGTCAGGATATTAGGAATGCAAATTGCTCGTCAATTTTGGAGTGATCAAAGGGGGAGTGTTTCTCCTTTTGCCACGGTCCTGATGGTTACCATTCTTGTGATTGGTATCATTCCGGGCGTATCGACTTTGAGAGATCACATCGTCCAGAAGTATGGTGATATGGCTGTATCTCTGGAGAGTATTGATCAATCTTATAGTTTCACTGTAAATGGTGTGACGAGTGAATATGTTGATTCAAATTCACTAACAGATCCTGACGGAGACGCGCCTGCCGGGCTTGATTTAACGATTTCTGCGTCCGGTGAGTAAAGTCAAATTTTAGCAGTAATTGCTATAAATCAATCTATGATTGAATGTAAATACCTGTGTTAATTTAACGCAAGGTAAGTCAATTTTTTATATTCGAAGATTTCAGGGAAGTTAACGTGGCAAAAATTAGTCCAGGAACAATGACCGCAGCGATTTTCGCAATTTTACTTGGCTTAGGTGCTGCTTATACAGTACGACAGTTTCTGCATAAACAGCCTGTTCCAGCAATGTTAGCAGAAGATCCTGTTAAGCCCAGGCAGATGACTGTCCCTATTGCATCAAGAGATCTAGTGCCAGGTCAGACATTGTCGCTGGATGATATTGCTATTTTAAGAATTGCTCCTGAATCAGTCGATAAGAAATTTGATTCCAAGGGTAAACAAAGAATTACAGCCACGCAATATATTACTGGTCGTGTGCTTAAAAATCCGATTAAAGCAGGACAACCATTTCACACGATCGATTTATTCGCAAATGGAATGGGACCTGGTCTTTCAGACGTTCTGAAGCCAGGTAACCGGGCTGTGACCGTAGCCATTCACAAAATTGGAAATGTCGCCGGATTCTCTCGACCAGGGGCTATTGCTGACGTCCTTTTTCGATCAAATGCCACAGATGGTATTCCAGAAACAACAATCACGCTCTTGGAAAAAGTTCGTGTTCTGGCCGTCGGTGAAATCGCTGTTCCAGGACATAAAACTGTCGGGAGTTCCAAAGGTGGTAAAGGAGAAGAGTATTCCATCACTCTTGAAGTTTCTCCCGAACAGGGAAAAGTTTTAAAAGTAGTGGAAGGCCATGGTGTATTAAGCATGGCGTTGCGTAATCCCAACGAAAATACTGAAGTGGTATCGGCGGGCCGTTCGAGTGATCGTCTGACACTTTCCAACATCTTGGGCTTCTTGCCAAGTCAACGGGTTTCCAGCATGGATATCTATCGTGCGGGTAGTTTGAATACCGTGCATTTTAAGGGAAACCGTGCTTTCAAAAACGAAAACTGGATAGACGCGATTGAGACACCCGTTGCTTCAGAAGTAATCCCCTCCAATAAAGCAACTACGACTATGAAACAAACCAAACGTAAAACCTCTGAGATATCTACTCCCGTCAGTGGTTTATAAAACCGGAATAATTAGAATCTCTCGATCCTGGTTCTCGGTGACATAGCAGTTGTTTTTCTGTGGCATTTTTAGCGTTTAAACTTCTTTGATTCGATCAAGGTATGGTATTCGCTCAAAGTACGTCATGACAAAATGGGATAGATCATCTCTATCTTGTTAGTTAAGTCTACCTAAGTAACAATATTTTGAATTTTTGGGATTGCACATGGAATCGCTTGGTACAAAGAAACTGTTTGTGGAATCTAATAGTTTTGTTCCTGAAAATAGAGAAGCCGAACTACATTTTCAAAAGCAAAAAGTTTTAATTCATCAGGAACTGGTTGATTCACTTGACCTGTCTATGTTGGCTCAAATATCAGAAAAAGAGCTATCAGGAGAAGTGCGTGCTGTTGCAATAGAAATTTGCGATGAGCATGTTTCCGTTCTGGAAGGTATTGATCGTGAACGCTTGCTGAATGAGCTGCTGAGTGAAGTTTTTGGTTTAGGGCCATTGGATCACTTAATGGCAGATCCAACCATCAGTGATATCCTCGTCAACCATGCATATGAAATTCATATTGAACGAAATGGCCAACTCGAGGAGTCCGATGTTATTTTTGCTGATAATCAGCATTTGATGCGGATCATTCAAAGGATCGTATCACGTGTAGGGCGGAGAATAGACGAAGTGAATCCAATGGTCGATGCTCGACTCCCTGATGGATCACGAATTAATGCCATTATACCTCCGCTGGCTTTAAACGGGCCCTCATTATCCATTCGAAGGTTTGGAACAGTTCCTTTACAGATTGATGATCTGATTGAAAAGAAATCAGTGACTCCGGAGATTGTTGATTTTCTGGCGGCAGTTGTTGACTCCCGGATTAGTATGTTGATTTCCGGGGGGACTGGTAGCGGTAAAACAACATTGCTCAATGCACTTTCTAATTTTATACCGCGAGAAGAACGGTTGATTACCATAGAGGATTCCGCTGAGTTAATCCTGCAACATAAACATGTTGTGCGTCTTGAAACAAAAATTGATAATACTGAAGGTGTGGGAGAAATCTCGCAAAGACAGCTGGTTAAAAACAGCCTGCGTATGCGTCCGGATCGTATTATTATCGGTGAAGTAAGAGGGCCTGAAGCACTAGATATGCTCCAGGCAATGAATACAGGTCATGAAGGATCTTTAACAACCATTCATGCAAATGATACTCGCGATGCATTAGCCCGTTTGGAAATGATGGTCTCTATGAGCGGTTTTGAACTTCCGTTACCCGTCATCAGACAATACATCGCAAACGGAATTGGAATTATTCTACATGTCTCCCGCCTCAAAGGGGGACAACGTTGTATTGCTAAAGTATCTGAAATTATTTCTCTGAACAGTCAGGGTGAATATAAAGTGGAAGATATCTTTGGTTTTGAGCAAACCGGCATTGATGATCAGGGAAATGCACGAGGGAAATTTTATGCAACTGGATATCGCCCTGCATGCCTCAAACGGATGGAAGCTTCTGGAATTAAACTCAGCGATCATATATTTGAAAAAAAATAGTTTCAGACGT
>NZ_CALEMX010000595.1 GCF_937910335.1 uncultured Gimesia sp.
CAACCGCTCAAATTTGATGTGCTCACAATTCCGGTACCTCCCCGAACAGTTTTAAGAAACGGAACAATATTGTGAATCTGGATGAGATCAAAGCCTGCATTCCACACCGTGAACCTTTTTTGTGGTTAGATGAAATTATCTCGCTCGAAGAAAACAGCATCCACGCCCGCAAAGTCATCCCCCCAGATTTAGATCTGTTTCGAGGCCATTATCCCGATCAGCCGATTCTACCAGGCGTCATTCTTTGCGAAGCCGCCATGCAGGCCTCAGCAGTATTCATCGCAAAATCAGGTATTGTTGCCGAAGATAAAATTCCCGTCGCCACACGACTGAATAACACAAAGTTTCGCCGCATGGTCAAGCCCGGGGAAACATTGGATATCCATGTAACCCTCTCCGAAAAAATGGGAGCCGCCTACTTCTTTACCGGCAAAGTAATGGTCGGCAAAGAAACAGCAGCACGCATGGAATTCGCCGTTACAGCGACCGACGGATAATCATCTTCTCGCAGAAAATTATTTCTGCTTGTTTTCAATCCGATACACGTGGCTCGGCGTTCGCAGAATAATCGACTTGCCGGCAACCGCCAATGAAGAGATACAGCCATCATCTAGTTTGTTGGACGCTAACTCTTCATACTTCTTTCCCGGCTTGATTACGCGAGTCAAACCTGTTTTGTCAGCCATGTAAATTTTGCCGTCCGCATAGATCGGCGAGGCAGAAAAAGCACTCCGATCCATCCGCTCTTTCCAGATCTCTTTCCCCGTCTTAGCGTCTAGGCAAGTAGCTATCCCTTTATCATCCACCATAATCAATAATCCATCAATCACCAACTGTGATGGCTTCGAAGGAATCCCCTTTTGCTGAATCCATTTCACATGCGATTCCGTCACATCACCGTTACCACCCGGATCGACGGCATACAGATGCGCTTTACCAAAACCCGTGCCAATATAAATTCGTTCTCCATCAAACAGGGGACGATTCGCGGTCGAATGTTGAGGATAATAAAACTTCCAATAGACTTCACCATTCATCGGGTTATAGGAGAGGGTGGCTTTCGCAGCAGGGCTAATCAACTGCACGCGACCCTCATACTCAATGATACGCGGCGTAGCGTACGCCTTTTTGGAGTCACCGTTTCTGGTTTTGTAATCGATCTCGCGATCTTTTTTCCAGACTTCCTTACCCGTCTCTTTATCCAGCGCGACGACATACTGATAGTCATAGCCATCAAAATGCAGGAAAAGCAAATTCTTGTAAATGATCGGCGACGAACCAGCGCCACGCCAGTGATTGCACTGATAATCACGATGCGACCACAGCACCTTCGCCGTCTTCGTATCCAGGCACGCGGTTCCGTATGCACCGAAATGAACATAGACCCGACCCTCTTCAATCACAGGCGTACTCGAAGCGTGTGAATTCGAAGGATCAATGTATTGCGGCTTCACGACATCGAAAATCTTTTTGTCATGAATGATCTTACCACTGTTTAAATCCAAACAGACCACCGAAAGTTCTTTGCCATTCGGCGTTGCCGTGGTCATCCAGATCTGATCTTTCCAGATCACCGGCGATGACCATCCCCGTCCATGCACTGCCGTCTTCCAGACAATGTTTTCCTTCTCACTCCAGGTCACAGGCAAACCAGTCGCCTTCGATGTACCATCAGCATAAGGTCCACGAAACTGATTCCAGTCCGGCTCCGCTCCAACAACTGCACTGGATAGGATCGTTGTGAAAATCATCACAGCCAACAGAGACAAAGTAGAGCAGACACATCGTATGTTCATCGAGGGCATTGCTGATTCCTGAATTGAATTATGAAAAAAATGCGGGCAGGCGACTCGGAGTTGATCTATGCGAATTACAGTTCGCAAAATCAGAGGGCAATATCTAAAGGAAGTTAAAAAGTAAGCATCAAATCAGACGCTCATTCGATTATAAGAGCCAGCGAGCCTGATGCAATTGTAAAGCACATTCAATCTGTTTCCGGGGAGTCTTTTCGCACGAACTCCACATCAATAATATCCTCTGGTTTTACGGAAGGGCGCGGCTGTGTCAAGTCCTCAAATCCGGCGTTACCAGATTGAAAGCCAGCACCCGCCTGAAAGCTGCTACCATGAATTTGAACCTGCATCAGAGCCCGTTTTTTTAACCATTCCCCAATCCGGACTTTCATGATTTCTCGAAATGCCGGAATCAAAAATGCAAAACCAATCATATCAGTCATGATCCCGGGAGTAATCAAAAACGCACCCGCAATCACAATCATCAAGCCATCCAGCACCACTCCCGTGGGCGGCTGTCCCTGCACCATATGTTGTTGAATCTTCTTCCAAGCCTGAGAACCCTGCTTACGCGCCAGCCACGCCCCCAGGATTCCCGTGACCACAACCAGACCAAACGTAACCGTCGGGCTAGTCAACGAACTGAACCACAACAGCAGCCACAGCTCTGACAGAGGAATGATCGTGAATAAAAGAAACAGTCGTAACAGCACAGTCAATTACCATATAAATAAAACAAAAAAACGCATACATCACAGGTCATTCTATACCAAAGACTGCCTGCTGAACATCCCCACTCTTAAACTCTAACAATGAATAATGTCGCCTGAAAGGAATCCAGGTTTTCTCTGAAAAATCATGATCACACCCGGCTGTTTCCCTTCTCGTAATTCATTTCCTTTCTTGTGATTTTTGTTTAAGACACTGAATAAACAGCCCTTGACAGCCAATTGTCCTTCGCGATTATGCGTAATTATGCGTCGCGCGCGAGATGAGTGTTATGCCCACTGCTTTTTACGAATACTGAAGATCTCACTACTATAAAAGTCCCTTTGTTTTGAAAATCTTCACCTGAAAAAGAGCCACCGATTCCCAGTATCTCGTATGTTATCGACGCACATAGGTCACGCTTTGACGCATTGGAACCACCGTATAACCACGTATTGACGGCCATTAACCACCCATTCCGCAACAAAATAATCTTGACACCCAGCTGCCCTTCAGCAAAATGAGAAACAGTCAAAGCAACCAACACAACATCAGCCCTCGTAAGCAAGAATCTGAGCGGAACGGCGCTAACCGCCGTTAATACCAAAAAGGAGAAAGAAAGCAAAAACCAAAGCAACATAATCAAGCAACCCTCATCTCTTGTATTATGTAGGGGATGACCCAAGTGTCATCCCGCCAGAGTGAAAACAACCAATGTCTTATCAGACTTTCAACAACAGTGGGTAAGCCCGAATAAAATTTGGGCCGAGCGCAGCGAGCTAGAAACTGACAGAAAAATCAATCAAATAAAAAAGCAGGTAGCATAGCAAACAAGAAAAATAAACGAGACACCAACAGAACTTTTCGTGTCTTTCGTGATTTTCGTGGTAGAAAATAATGTCCACATTGAAGTCTGCATAATAATCCCACGAAGAGAGAGTCTACCAGATCTGCCCCAGAACACGGTACATGAAAATCCAGCAGTAGTTACCAGTTGAATTTCGGGTGGCATCCATGAGGAAGTCTCTGTCGGCTTGCCCGACAGTGATTAAGATTGATTCATCAAACCGTCACCTCATAGGCTTTGACTCACTAGATTAATCTATGACCTATCAAGTCAATATATAATGACTGAGAATAAAATTAGTATCTGTTTATATCTACAGATGACTTACTGTAACGATTCAGTCCCAAAGAAGTTCCACATTGAAATGTGATACACACCCGGTATCATAGACAGCATCCTGGCATCATGACTGAACAAGGTCCCTGCAGAATAGGAACAGGTCATGCCGCCGTAAACTCCCACAGATTCGTACATCCCGGAATAGAAATGGCGGCTATGAAACACAAGTTCCAACGACTTCTCGCAATTTTTGTGTGCGTTGTTATTGCGTCGACATCTTCCATGTTCGCGCACGATTCCAAAAAGAAGCCGGATCGCGGACCAAAGCATACCGGATCAGTGCTGGTTTTTAGTGGGACCGGCTGGTACCGCCATCCAGAGACGGCGGCCATCAATGGCTGGTTGGCCCGTTTGTCGAATGACTTAGGCATGCAGGTCGACGTTTCCGAGACACCGGCCGACATCACAAATTTGCTCGATCGCTACGACGTGCTCGTGCTCAATAACTCCAATGCGCTGACAAGTCTTTTAGACGAAAAACAACGAAACAAAATTGAACAGTGGTACAAGGCGGGCGGAGGAATTGTCGCACTACACGCGGCTCTCGTGCGACAGACCGACTGGAAATGGTTCAACGAACTGGCGGGTTGTGATTTCAACAGCGATTCAGAGTTCCTTGAAGCACGCATCGTCGTTGATCCGAAAGCAAAGAATCATCCTGCAGTCCAGGGGTTCGGCGATTCGTTCCAGTACAAAGCCGACTGGACAAATCACGACCGCAGCGTCACAGGGCTTCCCGGAATTCAAGTCCTGCTCCGCGTGGATGAGACCACTTACGAGCCCGTGCGTGACTACTTCAAAGAACGCGGCGGCAAAGCCATGGGCCAGGATCATCCCATCGCATGGACCAATACACTGAACGGCGGGCGTTTCTTCTACACAGAACTGGGCCACGACGTTCAATCGTTGGAAACAAAGTTCGGCCGGAAGCACATCACCCAGGCCATTCACTGGGCGGCAAGAAAAGACGAACACGCAAAACAAAATTCTACCCCAAAGCAATAAACAACTCACAGCGGAAAATCAAACAGGAAGAAAAAAACCAGGTCACTTAAAAGTCTTTAAACGAACAGGAAAATTGGTTGGAATTAATTTTCACGAATATGGTGTTGGAAAAATGAAGCATGGCGACTGGCAAAGTACGGCGAACACGATCAGCCGAACAGCGTGAGCCGCGGTTTGTTTTAGCTCTCGAAAAAAACCGGGGCTAATGCCCTGCGGCTAATGACAAATGTACGACGGCCGGGTGCCACTGTCGGCTTGCCCGACAGTGAATTGGGTGATTTGGTTTGATTCAACAAATCCTCAGGTGTTACGTTTTGCCGAACTTAATTGATCTTAAGACAGCTCAAGTCAGTACAAAATGACTGATATTAAAGACAACCATTAAGAACCATGCATCACTGGCAACGGTATATCTCACGGTCAGTGAAGTTTGTTTTTATTGAATCATTAGGGTACAGTTTTGCATCAGGCACTTCCGCGAGTGGAAAAATACCTTCAATGCATCTCACAAAAGCTTATCCAGATTCGAAATTAGTAATTGAAAAGCATAGCGACTGGCAAAGTACGGCAAACACGATCAGCCGAACGGCGTTAGCCGCGGTTTGTTTTAGCTTTCTAAAAACCGGGGCTAATGCCCTGCGGCTAATGACAAATGTACGACGTCCGGGTGCCACTGTCGGCTTGCCCGACAGTGAATTGGGTGATTTGGTTTGATTCAACAAATCCTCAGGCGCTACGTATTAACGAACTTAATTGATCTTAGACATCTCAAGTCGGTATAACAGGACTGATAAAAAAGAGAACCATTAAGAACCGTGTGACACTGTCGAGCGATTTAAAATCTGACTAAAATGAATTCTCTGTTTTTCACTGCCAGCCCGACGTGAAATCATCAATGACGAAAAGAGACCAGGTCTTTTCAAGAGGCTTCAATGGAATAGAGGGTTATAGAAATGGCAGAAGTGAACCTTGATAAAGATAAATCAGCAGGAAACTCCGCAACATGGTTTGTTTATATTCTTCGGTGTGCTGATGGTTCGTTATACACGGGCATTACAATAGAGTTGACCCGAAGGATTGAACAGCACAACGCAGGAACTGCGTCACGCTATACCCGCAGCCGTCTTCCAGTCAGTATTGAGTATCACGAGATTCAAGCCACCCGCAGTTTAGCATTGAAACGAGAGTTGGAAATCAAAGCGATGTCACGAAAAGTAAAAGAAGCACTTATCAAGTCTATGGTATGAGCTATTTGTTTGATGATCATAAAGACTGATCACCGTGAGTAATTCAGCAGATGCTCGCAATAACGAACGGATTACGACATGCTTCCCGTCGCCCCGACGTGCTCCTGCCGTACCCACTTGAGGACCAGTGAATCGGATCGGGTGATATCCATTTGAATTTGAATCCAATGCCAACTATACTCCAGCTGCACATCAATCTGTGTTTAATTGATCGAATAAGTTATCGTTTTGATGAAACTCAACTCAATGGAGGTTGTCCTTGAAACTCTTACATTTCTTCAGTCTGGCAGTGCTGATGGGAGCTTCGGCGTCCGCACAAGAATCCAAAGTTCCTGTAGAAATCGGAAACCGCCGAGAGTTGTTCGTGGATGAATTCCTGATCGAGAAACTCGATGGAACGGCGTTGACCCTGCATAGGCCCGTTCCTCGCGAAGTTGCCATCGTGCATGACGCACCGTGGGAGGGCGAGACCTCGGCATACCATACCGTGTTTCAGGACGGTGACCTTTACCGGATGTACTATCGGGGGTCGGGACGCGGGAAGAGGCGGGGACGTTTGATGGAACGCCATCACATGAGTCATGAAACAACCTGCTACGCGGAAAGTAAAGACGGCATTCACTGGACCAAGCCCAACCTGGGACTGTTTAAGCACGATGGCTCTACCGCGAACAACATCGTCTGGTTCGGCCCCGGCGGACACAACTTTGCTCCCTTTAAGGACACCAATCCAGACTGCCCGCCTAAACGGCGCTACAAGGCACTGGCATTCATGCACGACGAAAAGGCCTTGGCGAAGGGAAGGCGCGTTCGCTGTTTGTATCCGTTCCATTCGCCCGACGGCATTCACTGGCAACTCTCGCAGAAAGAGCCAGTGATGACCGACGGCGCGTTCGATTCGCTCAACGTGGCTTCATGGGACTCTGTCCGCAAATGTTACGTGGCGTTTGTACGGAAGAATCGCCCCGGATTCGGACGAGACGCGGGAACGGCTACCTCGAAGGATTTCCTGAAATGGACCGAGACCAAGCGGCTCGAATATCCCGGCTCGCCACCCATCCAGCTCTACACCAACGGAATCGGACGCTACCGCCGCGCGCCGCACCTCTATTTCGGCTTCCCCATGCGCTACGTCGAACGCGACTACCGTCGCGAAGGAAGAAAAGGCTACGGTATCACCGACGGACTCTTCATGACGAGTCGGGATGGGTTGAACTTCCACCGCTGGACCGAAGCGCTCATCCGTCCCGGTCTGCAACCCGATCGCTGGGTCACACGCAACAACCTCACCGCTCACGGACTCGTTTTCACCACTTCCCACATTCACGACGGTCCTGAGATTTCCCTATATTCCACCGAGGGTTTCTGGGAAGGCGAAGCCTGCCGAATACGACGCTTTACTATCCGGACAGATGGCTTCGTTTCCGTCCACGGACCGCCCTCCGGTGGTTCGCTGCTGACCAGATCACTAACGTTTTCGGTACCACCGCCTAACACTCCCCGCACCGTTCGCGTCGATCCCATGGTCCGTCTACGCGTCGATGAGGACAAGCCTATTCGCGGTGCGGGTTCACTCGAATTTCGCAAGGACGCCACACTGACCTTGGCGGGAACGCAAAATCTCGGACCTCAGGTCACCCTCGCGGTGTCGGTCCGCGGCGTTCCCTCGGGGCGAAGGCGTCTCTTTTCGACCTACGGCGGTGGAGAGATCAAGGAAAACGATCTGATCTTTGACATCGACAGCGCCGGTAGCGATTCGGTTCGCTTCTACTGCGGAAAATTGAAGGTGGACGTGCCATTGGAGAAGATTGGAACATGGAGCAGCGAGTCCAATGATGACTCATCTCACCACCTCGCGGCCACTTGGGACGACGGGAAAGTAACCGTATATTTCGACGGGCGGAAAGTTGCATCTGGCGGAAAAGCTGGCATCGGCGACCTGAAGTTTGCGAATGGCGACCTGCGCTTCGGCGAAGACCACCCTGGCACATCGGTTTCCAATGAACCCTTTCTTGGACACGCCGATGATATTCTCGTCCTGCGCCGTGCACTCTCCGCTACCGAAATCGCGCGGTTGGCGGAAGCCGGTCAGGTGACACCAAAATTTGCGAGCGATGATCGCGGCGTCTTCCTCAACATCGACAACCCGGATTCCCCATTAGCAGACACACTCGCCAACGATTCCGATCCCGCTCAGGCCGTCGCCGGTCCACTCCCAAAATCACCCGGCGAAATCGAGTTGCTACTTAACTTTGCTACATCCGCCGCCGGCAGCCTACGCTGTGAGATTCAGAACGAGCACGGAGATCCGATCCCCGGCTTCACGCTCAACGACTGCGACGAACTTTACGGTGATTCACTCGAACAAGCACTAAGCTGGAACGGCGCCAGCGAGCTAAAACATCTCGCCGGCCGCACTATCCGCCTTCGCTTCGAGCTTAAGGATGCCGACCTCTACGCTTTACGCTTTGGACGCTGACACGTTATTTCAGACTGATGAGATTGCTTTCGGTCAGCAGCTAAAAGAATCCAGAACTGTTTGTACGGGGTTTTCGTAGAATTTTGTCCACGATACTCATCGGTTCCAAAACAGTAAGCCCTAATGAACCCATTTGCGGACTCTACACGTGCCAGGGGAACTCATACCTTATTCAGGAATCTGATTCGATTAGATGATTTCCGTCTACCATCTAGAAACGCTTTGGCATGCCCACGCCACTTGCAGTTTTACTACCTGTCACGGTAGTAATCTATCGAAGGGCACCTTGCTTTTTGATTAATATTATTATCTCCTTAATGATTTGACTCCGTCCATTTAATAGTTTATATTTTCGGGACAGCTGTCTATTTCAGAGTAAGTCTACTGTCAGATGGTTCGCAATGGTATTTTGCCAGAAGAGCTGGTTGCTCATTCTCGACGATCGCAAAAATTGTTAAAGACCAACAGTAAGCAGGGAAAGAGATTCTCGGCAGGATTGCTCGAAATTCAAGTGTGAACCGAAAATGGCTTGAAACGGGAATAGGCGAGCCACTTCTTTTTCTCCCATCAGAAGAATAATATCTGATCTCTCTCTCTCACGGAATATAACTCATCTAGAGTCATCATTATCAATAAATTGGATCTTCCGGTATGCTGATTGTAATCGATACTGAGGGCAAACTTTTGACTCAAATAGAGTTTGGCCACGTTTTTGCATACCACATAGGAAATCAACTCAGCGTGATCTCTTGAGCGACTGTTCTTCATTGGTACGAACAATTGTTACGGTACTTGGTACCGAGACACAGTGCGAACACACCGACAGCCTGCAGACCATGCTGGACGGTCATGTGGCCGGATTTGGAGCTCTTCCGGATTCCCAAAGTGCCACGAAGAACCGGAGAAATTGGAGATCGAAATTTTCTCGACTGACAGATCAGCTATGGGGAACCAGTGACCCCGAATACCTGAAATCCGTACTGTCCACGCTTGACGAAACTCAGTCGAAAATTGTCATCGGCTATTGGGGAACACTGCCACTACCGGATTTGCTGGCGATAAAAAAGGCCCGACCGGATGTCAAAGTGGTACTACTGTTACTATGCTACCCGCTGGCCTTGACACGAGGTGGAATTCTTCGGCAGGACTTCTATTTGCGAAGAGCCGCCCGATTTCTAGATGGAATCCTGTTTCCGTCGGATCTAACCGAGGAGTATGTGAATGGCCAAGTCTTTCGCACCGGCTTTCCACTATCGGTCGTCATCCCTCCCTGCTGGCCTCGAAGCTTTCAGGCGACTGGCGAACTGCATGCCACAGCAGCGAGTCCGAACTTGATATTCATCGGGCGAACAGACATGAGCAGCCCCACAGCCACTGCGGCCGACGACGTGCGTCCGTTAATGAACAATATTCTCGATGCGGGCATTGATTTGCACCATGTACGGTCACCCGAGACGGATGATGGTCACCCGCACCGTCGTCATTTCTCACCACTTCCGATGCGAGATTTAATCGAAAAAATTGGTGAGTTTGATGCGAGTCTGATCGCATATAACACTCAGGCATCTGCACGAGACGACCGTTTCCAACTAACAATTCCCGACCGATTAATCACCAGCGTGGCTGCCGGTGTCCCCATCGCAATTCCGAGACAGGGTTATGGTGCCATCAAGAGCTACCTAAGGGATTACCCCATCTTAGAGTTCGACACGGCTGACGAACTCGCACAGAAGCTTGCTGACCGCTCGCTGGTTGCGCAACTGCGCGAAGCGGCGTGGAACGCGCGACCAAATTACGATGCGGCACGCTACGGTCCGGTCCTCGCTCAGTTCCTGAATCGACTGCTTTAATAGCAACGATTAATTATCAGGTGACCGGCCGGGTGCCACTATCGGCTTGCCCGACAGTGAATTAGTTTGAATCAATAAACGACAGACGCTACGTTTTGACGAACTTAATTTATCTTAGATATCTCAAATCAGTCTTCCCTGAACAATTCTGGTTGAGGGCACTAGTTCATTTACTATCAATTGATAATAGACAGAAATTCTGATAGATTGAGAAAGAATTAAATTCGGTTTATCAATAGTTATCCGCTGAAGAATGTCTTGCCCACTCAGATCGCATGAACACGCCAATGGCTTACCTGATCGGCCCTGACACGGAACGCATGACCCACCGCGTTTTCACAACTGCTGACGCTGAGAGTGCTTTCGCTTTAAATAGCGACCCCTATGTCATGCGTTATACCGGTGACACTCCCCTTACATCCGTTGATGACGCGAGACGATTCATCGCTGATTACCCGGACTTCGACGAAGTTGGGTACGGTCGCTGGGCTTGCGTCCTAAAAGAGACGCAGACGATCATCGGATTTTGTGGCCTGAAATACTTGCCGGACTTGGACGAGGTCGACATCGGTTTTCGTTTACTTCGGCGATTCTGGGGCCGTGGATTAGCGACCGAGGCATGCATTGCTTGCAACTCCTTCGGCTTTGACACAATTGGGCTGAAACGAATCGTTGCCTTTGTCATGCCGGAGAACGTGGCATCGATTCGTGTGCTTGAAAAGGCGGGCATGCAATGCGACGGCGAATTCGACTACGATGGTATCCCAACGATTCGGTTCGCGACGACAAAATCGGGGAGTGGATAACCATGGCATGAACATGGAGGGACCGATCGTGTTTTTTGGTCGATAGAAACCGGATCGCGGTCGCCCGGTTATGCCTGACGATACTCTTGCCCTCATTCGATATGCTCAAACGATTCTCAAATGAGTTTTTAAACGACCCATTTCGCGAACTGGCATTGGTCGAATAGTACTTAAGGTAGTGCAGCGGACGCGAACACTTCGTTCGATATCGAATGCTAATTAGATCGAAAATAAGATCAAGTTTCCGCGAAACTCATCACAGCTTGCTACATCGCATTGCCGGCAATCCACGCTGTTGTCCACGCGTTCTGAAAATTAAAGCCGCCCGTAATCCCATCGATATCCAGCACTTCGCCCGCGAAATAGAGGCCCGGGCAAACGCGACTTTCCATCGTTCGAAAATCGACTTCTTTCAGGTCCACGCCCCCACAGGTCACGAACTCTTCTTTGAAGACGCCTTTCCCTGCCACTTGGAATTCGCCAGCAGATAATTCTGTCACGAGCGCCTGCGTTGCCTTTTTGGAAAGTTCAGCCCATCGAACTGGTTGCGGACCGACTGAATGATCGACAAGCGATTTCCATAACCGTTTGGGCAACTCCCAGGGGCACGCAGCATCGACGGTCTTCCTGGAATGACCTGCTTTGAATGAATTCAGTTGCGCGCGAATTTGGTCGGCACTGGATCCCGACAGCCAGTTGATTCGCAGTTTGGCGTTGTAATTCGAATCGTGCAGTTCCCGTGCAGCCCACGCGGACAGTTTCAAAACCGCAGGACCACTCAATCCCCAATGCGTTACAAGGATCGGTCCCGCTTGGCGGAATGTCTTCGAGTCGGTGACTAACTGACAATCGACGTGTTCAACCGCAACTCCAGGCAAGTCTTCGATCCGTGGATCATGAACTTTGAAAGTGAACAACGAAGGCACCGGCGGAACGATTTGATGCCCGAGGTCACTCATCAATTCGAAACCAGCTCGGCTCCCGCCGGTCGCCATGAGAATTCGGTCCGCTTGAATTGATTCGCCAGATTGCAGAGTAACGCAGAATTGCGAGTCGCTTTTACGAATTGCCGACACGTTGGCGCGAAGTTGAATCACCGCTCCTGCCTCTTCAGCCGCGCCTCGCAAACAATCGACAATGGTCGCTGAATCATCGGTCGTAGGAAACATGCGGCCATCCGACTCTGTTTTGGTCTGAACTCCGCGAGACTCAAACCAGCGCACAGTATCGGACGGCTGAAACCGGGTGAAGGGACCACGCAGAGCCTTCCCACCCCGTGGGTAACTATTGACCAACTCGCGGGGTTCAAAGCAACTGTGAGTCAGATTGCAGCGACCACCTCCAGAGACTCGTACCTTAGCCAATACGGACGAGGATGCTTCGAGGATCGTCATATCGTGACCGTTTTCGGCAGCTGCAATCGCCCCGAAGAATCCCGCTGCGCCTCCGCCGATCACGATAACTTTCAATTTGAGTCGCCTAGACTGAACCGGGTGAACTGTCAAAATACTCAGCCGAATTGCAAACCTCTACAGATTTACAACTTGCAGCAAATCAGAGTCTAGCATTTCACCCGGTTGATTTCATCCATGCAGCTTCATTCTTTCAGGCTATCACATTGAATAATTGTGGCCGTAGTTTTATATATTGTCATTTGGTGATTGCATGAATCCTGATAGAATGAGACAGAATCCTATTCGGATCCGATGTCGATCTATTAAACGTAATGCAACAAGAAAGTAGTAATGTAGCAGAGAGATCTTTCTGCTGTGTATGTTCATCCCACCATCAGCCGCACGGCGTTAGCCGCGGTTTATTTTAGCTCGCTTATAACCGGGGCTAATGCCCTGCGGCTAATGGCGAATGTACGACGGTTAATAGGATGGGGTGACTATGAATGATCAATCGCTGGCTTATTTCATTACTTTTACAGTTTATGGTACGTTCCTGCAGGGCTCCTCGCGTTTGTGGCGGTCTCGTGGCAAAGGTTCTCAGCCTCCTCAACCGTTCCTGGAACTGTGGCACCGTGATCGGCTCAAACACGACGTCATTCTGCTTGGCAAAGATCAACGATCGGCAGTTGAAAACGAAATTGCACGACTCTGCGATTTTCGAAAATGGAAACTATGGAAAGCCAACGCCCGCAGCAATCATGTCCATATCGTTGTTTCAGCGCCAGAATACGAAGGTGCCAAGGTTCGAGATCAAATCAAGGCCAACTGCACACGAGTGATTCGGCAAGGTTGGCCTGTTTTCAATAATCGACCTGTCTGGACCGTCGGCGGCGATTGGCAATGTGTGAATTCAGAGGATGAATTGGAGCAGGTCATATTGTATACGGGTGAAGTTCAGGATCAAAAGGCACGAGATATTCGTTGACGAAAGTAACACCAGCCGAACGGCGACTACCAAATTCCATCAAACAAAATCAGCCGCACGGCGTTAACCGCGGTTTTCCTCCATCCAGGAAAAGGGATGAAAAGAGACCAGCTCTTTTAGTCAGGCTTAAAGCGGTGATCTGGCGTCTTCTCGGATCGCGATGACGGCAGGATGTTTGAGCTTCCGTTCGACTGATATAGCATAGAACTGTTCTTTGACTCCAGCAGCCAGGCCGACTTTGCTTAGCCCGTAGATCTCAATCACTTCGTCCTCGATGCAGGCAGGGATGGCAAACAGCCCCAGCCCCTGACGCCCTGCGATTTTCAACATCGCACTGTCAGCAAATTCACCTTTCACATTGGGGGCCAGGTTTAGCTCACTAAACCACAAGTCCATCGACCGGCGGAGCACGCTGTTGTTCATTGGCAGCAGAAAAGGGGCGCCATCGAGAGAGGATGGAAATCCACGCCGGTATTTTTTCGCGAGTTCCTTTGTGGCTACAATTGAGACATCCGATTCGCCAAGTTGATGTGAGTAAGCCTGGACTCTGTAAAGCGGGTCCAGGGTTTTGTCGGTCAGAATGACGTCCAGTTTATGGATCGCCAGCGCAGCGACAAGCTCTGACATTTCTCCTTCATGACAGATCAACCGTAATTGCTGATTTTGTTCGAGTGCCGGTTTCAGCAGTCGAAATGCGACTAATTTCGGCATCACATCGCGAATGCCCACCCGCAGTTCCAATGGCTTGCCAACCGGTCTGCCCTTGATCATTTCCATCAATTCGTGACCGGTCGAGAAAATTTCCGATGCGTATTCTGCGACTTGCGCCCCCATCTCTGTAGGCACCAGACCGCGCCCCTGTTTTTTTAGCAGTTTCACATCCAAATCTCGTTCCAGCTGCTTCACCTGAGTACTGATGCTGGCAGGCGTTACATGCATCAGCTCACTTGCTCTTTTTACGCTGCCTTCTCGAACCACCAGCCAGAAATTTAAAAGATGGTGGTAATTTAACCAGTCCATAGCAATTCCAATTGTTAAATAATACTAAACCATTAGCCGGTATATTTTAAATAGTCTTAATCATGTTTGCTGCATATAATCAAAGTGTAGTTAACAATTTCCCAATAATTCAAGCTAAGAGGAATTCATTATGTTAATTGATGTGCGTTTCAGCGGCGGCAAAAGGACTGAATTTGGGACACATGATTATGAACAAGTCCTACTCAGTTCACTTGATCGATTTCGTCACCGAATAACACAGGTTTTTCTGTATATCGAAGATATCAATGGTCCGAAGGGGGGCGTTGACAAACAATGCCGATGCGTTCTCCATCTGCGCCGTATGCCACCTGTCGTCATTCAAGATCAGGATGA
>NZ_CALEMX010000596.1 GCF_937910335.1 uncultured Gimesia sp.
TTTTTGAGTGCTTCATTTAGAAGCTGTTCCGCTTTTTCGATCTGTGAAAAACGTAAATAAGCTTTAGCCAGTTTGAGATCATGAGATTCTGCTTGAATATCCGTTTGTTGTTTCTTGCTGGCGGCTTGATAGCTGGATTCCAACTTATCTTGTGCTTGATTAATTCCCTGAATTAGCTCACGACGTAGCATCTTCTGATCAGGCATTGAAAAGGCACGTTCGAATTCACGAATGGCTTTCTGGTAACGTTTGGTTTTGATATAGGACCAGGCCAGCAGGTTTGTCAGTCTGACATCTTCAATATTTTGTTTTTGCAGACCTTCAACGTATTCAATCAATTCGACATAGTCGCCATTTTTAAACAGCTCTTGTGAAAAGGCTACTTGAAATGAAAGACGATGCGGGAATCTATCAATCGCACTCCGGGCGATCTTGAGCGAATCCCCGGTGTTCCAGTATTTGTGGCGAATGGTCCCACTGCGATTGGGCTCTACTTTCAGTATCATCACACCCTGCTTGTCATAAACGGGCGTCATTCGATAGACGAGATCCTGATCCAGGAGATACCAGGGGAAGGCGGAAACTGTTTCACGGCCGAAGGTCACCAAGTGATTTGCAGAAAAATTCTGTATGTCTCGATGTAGTTTCTCAGCATTGGCGATTTCAAAAAAATCCAGCATTTGATAGCGGCGACCTGTGGTGGCTATATCGGCACGTCGTGTAATCAGGCGGCTGTCGGGAGAAGTGTTTATTCTGACCCAATCGCCGGCCGACTGCCAGTTGCTGAATTGATTTGGAGGGAGTTGATCTTTATAGAATTGATCGGGTTGCGTGATCATTTGCAGATTGGCATTCAGCAAACGCACGTCAGTCTTCATCTGCCAACCGCAGAAAAGTATGAATAGAATACCAAAACCTGTCACCAGAAATTTGCGGGTATGAGGTCGAGACACTTCGATATGCTGCACGAAAGCATTCCAGCCTGCAGGCACGAATGCCAGGACAATTGGCAGCAACGGGAGTGTGAATCGCTGTTGCATCCAGGGCCAGAGCGAAAGAATGCCCAAACTGAAAATGAGATACCATAGGGCGACGGTTCCTCCGCGATGACTGCGTTTGATCATTCCATAACAGGATAATGCGAGAATCAGGCCACTCAAAGTGAGATACAGCCAGACTGGCCCTGGTAGAGAGGAATTTTCATCCAGGATCATTCGCGAGTATCGAGGCGCTGCACCAGGCATGTCGGGAAACAGCTTTTGACAGAAACTTTCAAAGTGAGTTGTACATCTTTGAAGAATGCTGAACAGAGTGCCTGAGATTCCCTGTGATTTGATTTCTTTTAACGCGACTGAAGTATAACCACTTTTTTCTAATGTCGAATTTCGAACCATCCAGAGCCCTGAAACCAGAATGGAGCTGGCAACGCTGATCAGCCATAGCCAACGTTTGCGGCGGGCCAGCGCCCATAAACCCACTGCTAGAACCAGCGCAATGCCAATCGTTCTGAGGAAGGGGAGAAAGATCAGGAGTGTGGTGAATAAAATTAAATCGATCTTTCGTGGTTGATCCTGTCGCGTTGCCAGTAGATAGAGAATTGCCAGCGAACAGGCCATGAATGGAATTTCACTCATCACAATCGTGGAGAAAAATAGTGTGTAGGGATTAATGGCAAATAGAATCGCGATCAGCAAAGCAGCCCAACAGAAACTGTTTGCGCTATGGTTTTCGTATTCCGTCGCTGATTCCTGTAAACGGCGGATGGATTGATAGAGCAGAAAAATGAGTGCCAGTGCAGTGAGAAAGACAGTCGCTTTCGCAAAAAGAATGTTGTAAGGGGAAACGAGAGCCGCTGGTATCAGTAGCAATGACATTCCCGGCGGGCGGTGTGCGTAGAGTGGTTCGCCTGGTGTATCAATTTGTCGATAACCAGATCCATTGACCAGCGATTTCGCCATGATGACATAGCGGGCGCTGTCGGGAGTGAAAAAATAAAGCTGGTTCCATCGTGCCACGGCCATACACGAAAAGACCACAAGTAAGGCGATGATGCCTGTTTTGGGTGACCGAAAAATGGATGGAAAGACGCCCTTCATAAAGTGGTCCGAATCTAACAAGGCTGAGTGAAGAAAGAAAACCTCTGCATATGAGCAGACGAAAGTGCAAATGGTATTCCTGCCGGCACTCTGATCATTGAGGCAGGTCAATGGCTCTCAGAAAGCGGGAGAATGGAAGCATGCTGCCGATTATAGAGGTTTCAAGAGGCCAAACAGGGGACGAATAGAGGCTGCGAGACTGATGCTGCTATAGTCAAGATTCAGACAAAGATGCCAAAAAGCAACAGCGTTGATTTTACGAAACAGGCCCGAAAGCTTGTCGCGGACGACCTGCCGTTGCAATTTGAGCCCAATTCTTTCACAATTCGAGGCGCGCAGCTCAACAGATCAACTCAGCTAAAAAATAATCAGGTGTTTATCATGGATGACGACAGGTTTCTCACTTTAAAACAATCTCTGCAGACCGTTCAGGAAATAGAAGAGCTGATATCCTTTCTAGAGTCGCAAGAGACGTTTTCTTTTCCTCCTTTGAACAATGGCCTGTTTCCCGCAGCGATTGCCCACGAGTCAACAGGATATCAGAGTATTTGGGTTCGAGATAATATTCATATTGCCCATGCTCTCTATGCGATCGGAAAAATGGAATCGGCTTGTCAGGCCATGTCAACTTTGACGGATTATTTCATCAAACATAGAGATCGTTTCGACGACATGATTTCCGGGAAAACTCATCCAAAAGAAATCATGAAACGCCCTCACATTCGTTTTGACGGAACTACGCTGGGCGAAATTGATGAAAAGTGGGCCCATGCACAAAATGATGCGCTCGGGTATTTTGTCTGGTTATACAGTCTGTTGGCGCTACAGGAGAAATTGACCCCCACGCAAGAATCGCTGGAATTGATGGCTGCCTTTGTATGCTATTTCGAAAAAATTCGTTTTTGGGAAGATGCAGACAGCGGACATTGGGAGGAGGCACGTAAAGTAGAGGCTTCCAGTATAGGTACCGCTGTTGCGGGATTAAAAATGCTGCAGCAGTATCTGGATCAGAGTCAGACCTGGAGCCATTTCAAGTTGGGCAAAAAAAGTGTCCCACCGGAACTGCTGGATGACTTGATTCAGCAGGGGCAATTGACACTCGCGCAAATTCTTCCTGCAGAGTGCATTCAGCCTGATCCGTTACAGGCCCGGAAATACGACGCGGCTCTGTTATTTTTGATCTATCCTCTAGGGCTGGTAGAGGGAGAGATGGCAGAAACTATCATGGAAGATGTCAGAATACATCTGATGGGCGATTATGGAATCCGCCGTTATTTAGGTGATTCTTACTGGTGCGCGGACTATAAGGATATCCTTGGCGAAGATGACAGAACGAGCGACTTTAGTGAAGATCAGGCCAGTCGGGATCAACTATTGAAGCCAGGTGAAGAGGCGCAATGGTGTATCTTCGATCCCATACTGTCTGTCATTTACGGCCAGCGTTTTTTACGATCAGAGAAATCTGAAGATTATGAAAGACAACGTTTTCATCTGGATCGCGCTCTCAATCAGATTACAACACACGATTCGATTTTTGGTGCGTACCGCTGCCCGGAATCTTATTATCTGGAAAAGGGTCAGTATGTCCCCAATGACATTACCCCGTTGTTATGGACTCAGGCCAATTTAATGATGGCCTTGCATCAATGGAAGCAGACTGTTGCGGCTCGTCGTTGAAAACTGAAGTGGTGGTTGCCTTCTATTCAGTATCAGTCCTCAAAAAGGAGTTGGCGGATCAAGGTGTCATAATTTTGATGGTCGACTTCCCGGAGTGCTTCCGCTGCCTGATGTAACAATTCAATTTGCCTTCTGGTGACAGGAATCGCAGTCTTTTTATCAGGAACTTCAGGGACAAGTCGTTTGACCAGATGATTTAACAGTGCATCAATGCCGGCATTCGTTTTAGAGGAAACAAAAAGGGCCCGTTCGGGAAGCGTTGCGTCCCAGCATTGTGGAAGATCAACTTTATGCGCGACGACGACCGAATCTGACCATTGAGAGAGCAAGCGTTGATCGTCCGGATGCACCGACTGACTGGTGTCAATCAGAATGACGCGACAGTCAGCCTCATTCAGGACTTGTTCTGCCCGTTGTATTCCTTCTGCTTCCAGCGGTGCAGCCTGTTCACGCAGGCCTGCAGTATCAGAAAACTGAAAAGGCCAACCCTCGATGGCTGTGTTCGCCGTTAATACATCCCGTGTGGTTCCCGCCTCATCAAACACAATCGAACGGTCGTAGCCGAGAAGGGCATTGATCAAACTCGACTTACCCACATTCGGACGACCCGCCAATACAACACGCCAGGGAGACGTTAAATGGAGTCCCAGGCTATCCCAGTGCAGGAGGTTTTGGATACGCGATTGATACTGCTCTGGGAGAAAGGATGTATTTGTGTCAGGTAGCAGAGATTCAAATGCGGCCCGTAATAAACCCTGTGATTGTCGAAGTAGAATTTCCGCAGCCCGATATGTGGTGGCGGCAGCCACTGTTTCCTGCAGCTCTGCCTCAAGCATGCGTTCGGTTTTGCGTGCTAACTCCTGGCTGGAATTGATCACGCAGCCTTGAGTTTGTAAATCTTGTAGAATACGGTCGATGGCAGCCAGCCCCCCATGACAGTGAATATCGACCGTATTGTTATCGAGACGACAGAGCACAAGATCTTCGCTGTTAGCATCTCCCCAGAGTCCGTACACGATACGATTGACGGGTTGCTGTTCCCAAGGTTTTTTATTTACCGCGTGGAAACAGGCATTGATTGAGGTGATCAGAGATGGTGACTCGCCATGCACGCGAATCGTCGCGACGGCTCCTCTGCCGCGGGGTGTTAAGAGTGCTGCCGAGCAGGATGGTGATTTTATTTCGGAACGGTCTGACATGTGATTATCCCGCACCGTTCATTTTCTGAGCAACTATTGCCAGACCCTGCAATGTCAGCAAAGGTTCAAACTGGACAGAGCCTTCCAGGTGTGGCGCTAATAAATCAGAACCGCCGCCTGTTAATAAAACAAGCGGATCAACTTGGCTGGAATCAGCCAGTGACTGTTTAGTTAATTGAGAGACCAGTTCGCGTACCGCTCCCAGTTGTCCCCAGAACAGTCCGCTGCGAATCGCATCGGTGGTATTCTTTCCCAGGACGACTGGTTCTACCTGACGTAACTCATCAACGGGGATCAAGGGGAGTAAGGCGGTATAATGATACAGCGCTTTAGCAGATAATTCAAAGCCGGGAAGAATCGTCCCACCAGCAAAACTTCCGTCCGGGTTGACAACATCAACTGTCGTTGCGGTTCCGGAATCGATAATGATCGCGGCTTGACCAGTATTTTGCAGTCTGTTGGCGGCGACCGCGTTGAGCAGTCGATCGATGCCGACTTTGCGGGGTTCTTCAACACAGATTTCCAGCGGAAAATCATCTGTGTTGAGAATTTCAACGGGTGTCGGCAGCGTTCCATCTGGCCAGTTTCCTACGACTCCTTCGATTCCCCGTGGATTCGAACCCGCGACAACCGTTTGACATTTCATAGCCGACGGGCCATCGAACCAGCTTTGAATCTGTTTCCAGGGGAGCGGCTTCTCAATTAATGTCGAGCATGTATTCAGAACGTGCGGAAGTTGCTTGTTCTCTTTTACTTGAAGATCAGTCTCAAGTAAGACAAATTTGATACGACTGTTGCCGACATCAATGGCCAATTGCTGAAACGATTGTGACATAGCTGATTCTATCGTGCCCTTGGTGAATAGAAAGTGCCTCGTTTTTAGAACAGAGTACGATCGTTACTACTTTCTTCTTCGTCATTCTTTTTAGCACTGCTTTTGCGTCGTCCGGTCTTTGCAGGACCTTTGGTATCAATCGAGGCCGTGGCATCAAAATCTTCCAAAACGGGATTCCCATCCGCATCAACTCGCGTCAAAATCTCAATTTTCTGCTCAGCCGTTTCAAGAGATTGATAACAGGACCTTAACAACTTCACACCCCGTTCAAAATGCGCCATTGATTCTTCCAGGCCGGCTGTTCCCTCTTCCAGCGTATTGACGATTTCCTGTAGTTCCGTCAAAGATTCTTCAAACAGTGGTGCATCCGGGTTTGCTGTCTTTTTTTTCGCCATGTGATTAGATCTTTATGATAAAACTTTTTATTGGTTTATGAAAAATGTCTCGTTTAATTTGTTGCTCCCGATTGCGATTCCTTCGCAACTGCCTGAATCTGGCTGGTAATTGTTCCATCAGAGACCTGAGTCTGTAGCGTGTCTCCCGGTTTGATTTGTTCGATCGATTTGATCAGAGCCGTTGTTTCAGATTCTTTTCCGGTTTCCACCCGCGAAATACTATAGCCGCGGCTCAAGACTTTCAGGGGACTCAAGGCGTCCAGTGCTGAAGAAAGCTGTGTTGTCTGCGATTGAAATCGGGAGATCAACTCTTGAGTACTTCGCTTCAGTCGGCGGTCCAGTTCATCAATTTGCGTCGCGCGGTGGTGAATCATATCCAAGGGGCGTGTTAGTGCAGGACGGTCTGCCAATGCATCCAGTTGAAAGCGAACTTGCCGGGCGCGTTGTTTCAGATTGGTTACTAACTGATTTTTCCAGTGTGTTAATGTTGCTGATATATCGTCCTGCAAGGGGACCGCAAGTTCTGCCGCTTCACTAGGAGTCAAAGCCCGACGGTCTGCTACAAGATCAGCAATACTGATGTCGATTTCGTGGCCAACGGCACTGATGATCGGTATCTGACATTCGAAAATGGCGCGGGCCACGACTTCTTCATTAAAAGCCCAGAGATCTTCCAGGCTGCCACCCCCTCGACCGGTGATGATGGTATCGACTTGCGGAATCCCTTCAGCAACTTTGATTCCAGCAGCGATTTGTTCTGCGGCACCTTCTCCCTGAACGGCGACGGGAACAATCACAAGGTCGACGGCTTTCCAGCGTCTCGTGATCACTTGAAGCATATCGCGGACCGCGGCGCTGGTCGGGCTGGTAACTAAGGCTATTTTACGTGGAAATTGCGGAATGGGCCGTTTATGTTCGGCATCGAACAATCCTTCCGCGGTCAGCTTTTCCTGCATCTGACGAAAGGCCAATTCGAGCGCACCGACTCCCTGCGGTAGCAGTTGTTCAATATTGAGCTGATAAGTGCCACGCGCCTGGTACACTTCAATGGGACCGGCTGCGATGACTTCCATGCCATCTTCGAGTTGAAATTTCAGTCGAGATGCGGTGCGTTTCCAAATGACGGCTCTCAGTTGGGCGGCATCATCTTTCAGCGTCATGTAGACATGGCCAGAGCCTGCGATCGTACAATTGGAAATTTCACCAATGACCCATGTGTAGGGAAAATTTCCTTCAACCAGATTTTTAATCTGGCGAGTTGTTTCCGTAACGGAATGAATTTCGGGTTCCAATGCTGGCATAAGATTACTTTGGAGAAACGTTTGAGATTAGATGAGTACTGATTCCAAATAGGATATCGCGTTTTGACAGTCTTCCAGTCGCTGATCTCCCTGCGTGCGATCGACGATGAGCCAGCCCTGATAATCGGTTTCCGAAACGAGTGGTAGAAAATGATCCCACATGACCATGCCTTGTCCCAGAGGAACTTCAATACCTCCCCGATCCATTTCTCGAATGGCATCCCGCAGGCGATATGTCTTGATCCAGTTATGAAGTTCACGAATCGATGATTCCGGATCTTGTTGATTGAATATCAATTCTGCTGTATCTAATTCGACACCAATCAGTCCGCTACGGACTTCAGAAACCAGTTCACGGATGATCGTAGGCGAATTATTTTCACAAGAGATACACAAGTCTGTACCGATATGGGAAGCGAAACGTGCCAGATCGTTCAGAACCTCGCAGACGCTTGCAAAATTTCCCTCATCGTCTGTTCGAATCAATCCTGGATGAATAATTAATAACGAGCCCCCTAATCGCCGGGCAAATTCCAGAGCGGATTTAATAGAGTCCACTCTCTGGTCCAGAAACTCTGGTTCGGTGAGAGCGTGTCGAGAAGGCAGTCGCAATGATGCGACCTTAAGATTAAATTCTTCCAGGTATTTTCGAAAATGGCGATCCCCCGTTCCCCCGAACGACGCAGCTGAGACCTCATTCTGAACATCTAACTGTACTCCTCGCGCTCCGATTTCGGCGGCTTTTTTGATTGCCCGTTTCACAGGCAGATTAAAGCAGCGGGTGGCGACGGCGAGTTTAAGTCGTGACATCATTTTCCTTATTGGCCATTTCTGACTGGTTGTTCACTGATTGAGATAATTGCGACAATTAGATCAACTGACAAAGTTTATCTAACCATCTGCTAAAAGAGAATAATATCCCGAGGTTAATGAAAAGGATTGGAAAAACAGGGTTTTCCCGCCCGTTCCGGATTTAGATTCCATCAAAAAATTGACGATCATTTTAATAGCGGAATATTCAAATTCGGGAAACTTACATGATACTGTCATCGCTTGCAACCTGCTACCTTGCCTTACTGGCCGGATTACCCATCGAAGGAAATCTGGTAGAAGATACGCTACCGATCTTGACCTATTCATTTGAGACGAAAGAAGATCAGGATTTTAATGATCACCCTGATGACTGGTCCCGCCGCATAGGGCCGGGATATCCTCAGTATGTTGAAGTGAGCATCGATCGAAACATAGGACATACCGGACAACAAAGCCTGCATTTTAAAGTCAATGGAGGACATGCCACCCTCTATTCCCCTCCTGAAAAGATTGATGCCGACCACGCTTATATCTTTCGAGGTTATATCAAGACGCAGGGATTAATAAATGACGCGGCGATGATCTCCATTTCATTTTTGGACCATAAACGGCAGCGGATCCAAAAATTTATGACTCGACCGGTGACAGGAACCCATCGCGGCTGGGCGGAGGTATCCATTGGCCCGATCACCCCAAAACCAAACGTTCGATTTATCGTCATCGGTTGTCATGTCGCTCATAACAAACAGAAAGATATTGCGGGAGATATCTGGTTTGACGATCTTTGGTTAGGCAGCTTGCCGCAACTGGATCTTCTGAATAATTATCATCGCCAATTCGTAGATCATTCAGCGGAAATTCGTGTCAGCAGTCGTATTACCGGACTCAATCCTAAAAACAAGTATCATCTTGATCTGGAATTAGTTGACAGCATGAACCGCAGAGTCGCAGAGTCTTCTCTGAAATTGTTAACGAATCCTGAAGATGCAAAAGACGTTGTCGACAGTCGCTTATTGGTTGGGAATAAGCATACCGAAGTCTGGCGATTGAAGCCGATGGAATATGGTTTTTATGAAGTCAGATCAGATTTGGTACGCGAGCAAAAATCGATTCTGGCGAAGAAAACAACATTTGCCGTGATGGATCTGGTTGTGCCCCGGCCGGAAGGAGAGTTCGGATGGATCATATCCCAGGAAAATGACCAGTTACCCATAAATGAGTTGCCAGATATTGCCGCACAGGCGGGGATCAACTGGATTAAATTTCCGTTGTGGAATGCCATGACGTCTGAGGATCCTAAGAGACCTAGTCGCATTGCAGAAATGCTGGATCAATTTTCAACGAAGGGAATTACTCCGGTCGGGTTACTGAATCATCCCCCCAAAGAATTGCGATCTCAATTTGCGAAAGACTGGCAGGGAGTCAGTGGGATTTTCTCTTTACCAGCAAGCTTCTGGTCCCCTTCTTTGGAAGAGATATTTGCCCGTTATACATCACTGGTAAATTATTGGCAGCTGGGCGGTGATGATGATCCGAGTTTTATTGGGATGCAGAATCTGAATGAAGCATTGAAGAGTGTGAAATTGCAACTTGATTTAATTGGTCGCGATACCCATGTCGGAATTCATTGGGACTGGAATACACCATTACCTGCGAATAGTCCCGCGCATACTTTTATGTCCATCAGTAATAAAGAGCGGTTGTCACCAGCAAGTCTGGCAGAAAAAATTCATACGGTAAAAAAGTCGTCGGGAACCAGCCCGAAATGGGTGACATTGACGCCACTTCCTAAAGATGGCTATTTACCCGTAGAGCGGGGCGTGGATCTGGCGAAGCGAATGGTAACTGCAAAGTATATGGGTGCAGATGGAATTTTTGCTGCCTCTATCTTTAACGAGCAGCATGGGCTTCTGAACCAGAACGGCTCTCCAACACTTCTCTTTCTTCCCTGGCGGACAGTGGCATTGGCACTTCAAGGGTCCAAGTACCTGGGTGCTTTCAATCTTCCTAACAAAAGCACGAATCATGTGTTTGTAAGAGATGAAGAAGCAATATTGTTCGTTTGGAATCATGAATCGACAGAAGAAGTGATTTACCTGGGAGAAGATATCTATGCGACTGATGTCTGGGGGAGAAGAATCAACTTAAAACGGAATCCCGTAACACGACGCCATATTCTTCCTGTAAGTTCTGCTCCCCTCATCATACGAAATTCGAATAAAGAGATTGCTTACTGGAGAATGGCTGCACAATTTGAGACCGGAAAATCCAAAAGTGAGTACGGAGGTCACGCGGATGCCATTATAGGGAAAAATACATTTTCACAGAGTATTCGTGGTAAAACAATATTAAACGTGCCCAAGGGTTGGGAAATAGAACCAAAGGAGTGGGAATTTAATACGGGAGCGGGCGAAAATTATCGTCTCGAAACGTTTATGACACTTCCTTCCAATGCCAGCCTGGGGAAAAAAGATGTCTCGATTGATTTTGAAATCTTTGCGGAACGCAAATATTCGATCCGTGTCCATAGGCCCTATCATGTAGGGTTGGGAGATATCGTGATTAAGGTTGTAGACAAAAAACTTGAAGGCAACTTACTGGAAGTCGAGCAAATTATTATCAACAATACTTCACCGCTCGAAACACTTCAGTTTCGTTGCAGTCTGTTCATTCCCAGTATGAAACGTTTGCAACGGTTTATCACTGAACTCAAAAGAGGCCAGGATCGAAAGCTGTATTATTTACCGAATGCAGACGCGTTGAAAGGTAAAGAACTCTGGATACGTGCGGAGCAGACAAACGGTCGTCGGATCTTAAATTATCGCTGGATCGTTGGTGAAAACTGGGAGCATCCCGATACGCTTTCAAAAAAACAGATTGAAGTCAAAGATCCCAAAGTGCGTTAACTGTAATCTCTGCTGGAGTTGGTCACAGTCAGGCTGCCGGTAGATCTTGATCTGTTTCTGATGGGATTTCCGTGCTGACTTCTGATTCCGGTTCAGCGATTGAATCTGGAGAGAGCTCTGGTTGTTGTGATTTTTGCTGAGGCCAGACTCGAAGTTTTTCCCCCATTGGTAATTCGTCCAGATTTTTCAATCCGAAGATTTCCAGAAATTTCCGTGTCGATTCGTAGAGATAAGGACGTCCCAATGAGTCATCTTTACCATTGATTCTAACCAGCCCGCGATCCATCAATTGTTTTAACATTTCCGCACTCTGGACTCCACGAATCGACTCGATATCGGCACGTGTGATCGGTTGGCGGTAAACGACCATCGCCAGCGTTTCCAGTGCCGGCGTAGAGAGCTTAAGGGCCGCCTGTCTTTGATGGAGCTTGTTCAGCCAGAATGCATATTGAGGTTGAGTCATCAACTGATAGCCGGTTGCAACGCGTTTAATATGAAATGCAGAATTCGTGGAAGCGAAAGCGGCATTGAGTTTATCAATGAGTTCTTTTGCCTCCGCGGCATTGGCAAGAGTTGCTAATTGCGAAATTTTTCTGGTAGAAAGTGCGCTGTCTGCAACAAAGAGCACTGCTTCTACTTTAGCCATCTTCAGGCTGCGTTTGGTTTCCACTGCATGATCAGAGGCAAACTGCAACGCTTCCGCCTGTACCGGATGAATCATCAAGTTCCAGCGGAATGCCGCCGCTGATGTATACTGGTGCTGAACAGTAGGGAGCGAATGACTCGAGGTGCCAACGGGCCTCGGGTTGCAGTTCGAAAGAGAAGGACTGGAAAACATTCGTGGTTTACCGAACCGTAAAGTTTTGAGTATAGGTGGCTACTTTTTGACTGATCTCGTCTTCCACCGTCAATTTCATGATGTGCGGTCCCAATGAAATATTGCGTGGTATTTCAAACTTGTAGCTATGAAAGTAATCTTTGCGAACATTCCGACAGAGATCTTCTGTCGTATCAAAGGGGATCTCTGCGACCAGATCTCCATTCGACCCCGCTTTGAAAATTTGAACTTTGGATTTCAAAAGCGTTCGATACATGCCATCGGCTGTTAGTTCGCTGGTGAAGTTTTCTATTTCTGAATAGACAAGCACTGGTCGACCGGGCGTGTATTCATCACGTTCGAATCGTTCGTAGCTTCCAAAGCTGTTGATTTTATGACAGAAGGCAACATTTTTGAGTTTGAGATTGGCATTTTCCTGCAGTCGGGCGGTTGCCTGTCTCAACTGAGCTACTGTTTGAGTCGCACGGTCGGCCTGATCCGGCATTGCTTCGCGATCGAAATAGTTGGCAACAGCCCAGAAAGTCTGCTGCCAGAATTCCTGATCAGCGGGATTAATTCCGGGAATCGCTTCTAAAGCACGTTCGTGCTGATTTGCCATCAGATACAACATTCTGAGATAAACGTGTCTTTCAATGAAGTTTTGTTTTTCCTCAGGAGTTGACCCTGGTTCTAATTGTGAAATTTCTGTTTCCGCTGCTGAAATGAGATCTCCCAGTTGATTTGCAGAAGAATAATCTGCTAATTCTGTTGGACTGCCGGTTGGTATGAGAGTGGGATTTGCCGGTTCGAGTTGAGAAACGGGGGTTCCGAGAGACTGTGTGTTATTCTCCTGCGGGCCTGAAATTGCAGTGCTCGTGCGTGAAATCCCACTCTGCAAAGCAGATGTTCCCTGCTGAAAAGCAGATGACAGCTTCTTTTTCACTGTTCCTACGACCGGGATATTGTTGAGTCCCCGACTGATTGTTTCTGATCTGGAATAAGCTTGAGGTTGTGCAGGGCTAATTGCAGGCAGACCTGTTTCAGGATATGAGCCGACTGATTCCAGGTTTCCCAGACTGACTGGATTTGATGTGGGATCCTTTTGGAGAGTGCTGGGAGTCAATTGACCGGGAGGTTGGGTTGCTTGAACGCTGGTTTGAACTACCTGCGATTGTTGATCTCCTGGTTGAGTGTGTCCCAGGCCGGGTAGCGAAATAGAAGGGGACGGACTTGGATTATTTCCGGCCAGTTGTTCTTCGCGCTGTTGCTCCATACTATTAACCATTCTCCGCGTACGGAGAATATTTTTGATCATATCCGGATCAACGCCTTTGAAACTATCTAAGTACTGCGCGCGTTCCTTAGGTGAGGCATCTTTTAGTTCCGCATTAATATAGGCCAGGAGTTCGACATTATGGGTGGTGATGTTGCCCGCTTCGTCTTTCGCTGCTGCCTTTTTCTTTGATTTCGCATCACTATTCTCTGATTGATCTTCAATTGCTACGACAGCCGTTTCTTCTGGTGCCACTTTCTTTTTCGAAACAAATGTTTTCCCCCATTTCCAGGGCGCAGTGGGTGCTTTCCAGGCCATAGTTTGCTGGCCGGGTGTTGAAGTACATCCACTTATCAAAAATAAAATTAGAACAGCAGGGAGTACCATGCTGAGCCGGAATTGTTTCATTACGTTGTCCGGATCATAAAGGTAAGGAGCTCAATTAATTAGGAGCACAATGGTTGTGCCGATCATTGAAATGGTAAAGGAAATGGATGAACCAGAAGAAAACTGATTCATGTCTCAGTCTCTGAAGTGAATAGGAGAGCTGTTTTTTATAAAAAAATCCAAAATGAAGCAAGATCGATTCAAGATCTAAATAAACAGGACCGGGAGGCTGGCGAAATTCTGAGAAGAAATGAGCTGAGAGAGAGAAGTTTTGCAAACATCAAACGTTGTAAGTTCAATATTATAATGTGCTTATGAGTGAAGAGAAGGCTTCAGTCTATTCTCCAGATTCCATTTTCTTTTGAACATGGAAAAAGTTTCCGCCTTTCAATTTCATATCATCTGTTCCCCAGGATATGGTTTTGTCCTGTTGGGAGAGTAGTGGAATATGTTTTGAGCAATGAATGTAAGCCTCTTCCACTTCAACTTTGACCCAGCGTTCTGGCTTTTTACCATTATCCGATGCGATGTCATCCAGAATTTCTTGTGGTGTCACGTTTGATTCGAGAAAATCGCAGTTTTCTACAATGCTTGCTTTACCATTAATGTGAAGGCCAATAGTGGTTTTGAAGAAATCAAGAAACATCAAACCAATCTGTGGGTTTTCCGAAATATTACCAAGTGAGGCTAAGACCCCGTTTCCACGGTATTCCGGATAGGCAAGCGATTTTTTGTTGAGAATTCGCACAAAACCAGGATGTCCGGCGCGAAATGAGCTGTCGCATTCCCCTTTGGAATCGGAGGTCGCAATAAAAAGCAGTTCCTGTTCCCGGATAAACTCCTGCATGTGGGGATTCAGGAAGTCGATCATCTGCCGATCATAAAAGCTATCAGCTCTTTTTTTGGTTCCGTATTGTTCTTGTAGCCTCCGCTCACCGTTTGAGCCAAAACAGGATTCTTCATATTCCATTACGTTATCCAAATATTCCTGTTTTGATGAAAACTGACTTATGGCAAATTCCAGTTGCTGTCAAACAGCTCTGCCCAGACTGTTTTGTTTTCGAAGGATCCTGATTTGGTTTTCTGAAACTGAATAATGGCGATGTCTCCCAATTTCGGGAAGAGCCATG
>NZ_CALEMX010000597.1 GCF_937910335.1 uncultured Gimesia sp.
ATAAAAAAACTGCTAAGCTAACGTCTTTTTTGGAATTCTCTAAAAAGTGCCGTAATTTCGTTTCAGTGTAAATAGAATACATTCAATCTGATAGGAATTGCGAGAAGTCTTTGGATCGCGCATGATAGTCGAGCAGGAAATATCTCTTTCCCGCTAAGATTCAATGAATTCCATGGAGCCAACGATGAATTTCAAATGTATTCAATTTCTGATCATTCTATTTCTTTTTCCTGGATTCGAGTTGCAATCTGCTGAAAAGAAACAGGATAAGAAACCAAATATTCTTGTCATTCTCTGTGACGATCTGGGTTATGGAGACCTGGCCTGCTATGGTCATCCTCAGATTAAAACACCTCACATTGATCATTTGGCTTCGCAGGGAATGCGATTGACCGACTGTTATGCAAGTGCTCCAGTTTGTTCTCCGTCACGTGCCGGTTTATTGACTGGGAGAACTCCGAATCGAGTGGGAGTCTATGACTGGATCCCCGAAGGTCATCCGATGCATTTGAAACGTGAGGAAATCACTATTGCGCAATTGCTGCTACAGGCGGGTTATGACACCGCTCATGTAGGAAAATGGCACTGTAATGGAATCTTTAATTCGCGGGAACAGCCACAGCCTGGTGATCATGGATTTCAACACTGGTTTAGTACGCAGAATAATGCCCTGCCTACTCACGAAAATCCGATTAATTTTGTGCGAAACGGAAAAGCTGTTGGCGAGATCCAAGGTTTTTCCTGTCAGATTGTAGCCGATGAAGGAATTCGCTGGTTAAAAAAAAGAAAAGCAGCGGAAAGGCCATTTTTTCTGTATGTCTGTTTTCATGAGCCTCATGAGCGAGTGGCATCTCCCACAAAACTTGTCAATCAGTATCTCGATCAAACGTTGTATGAAGATCAGGCTCAGTATTTTGCGAACGTTGCTAATATGGATGCTGCTGTAGGAAAGTTGATGAAAACTCTGGATGAGTTAGATATAGCAGACAATACGCTAGTCTTTTTTACTTCAGATAATGGACCAGAGACTTTAAATCGATATGGAAAAGGATCAAGACGTTCGTGGGGAACACCGGGAATTTTACGTGGGATGAAATTGCATATTTATGAAGGAGGAATTCGGGTTCCCGGTATTGTTCGCTGGCCGGCGCAAATTGAGGCCGGCCAGGAGAGTAACATGCCAGTCAGCAGTGTGGACTTGCTTCCTACATTCTGTGAGATAGCTAATATCTCGCTGCCACAGAATCGTGTTTTAGATGGAACCAGTCTGCTTTCTTTATTTGCAGGATCAAAATTGGAGAGATCAACTCCTTTGTTTTGGAATTATTATCGTGCTAACAGTACGCCCCGCGTTGCGATGCGAGAAGGTGATTGGAAAATCGTGGCGCATTGGAGTGGTCCGGAAGGGATCCGCCGATTAGGAAATAATGTGAATTCCATCTCACAGGAGTATATAAAAAAATCAAAGCTGACCAAATTTGAGCTTTATAATCTAAAAGAAGATATCAGTGAGCAGCATAATCTTGCCTGGCAGGAGCAGGAACGGCTGAGTGGTCTGAAGAAAAAGTTGATTCAAAAATACACGGCTGTCCAAAAAGAAGGGCCTGTCTGGGATACCAGGGGCTATGAGCAGAGCCGTGAAAAAAGACTATTCATTGGCCCTTCCAAATAATACTACGGGCAATGTAAATTTCAGTTAATTCAATTCCCGCACTTTACAGTAGTGCTTGATTGGATTCCCTATTCTCATTGCCTGAGAGGGTTGCTAAAGTGGTATTTTCGGCATTGTTTTGATAATCAAAATTATATTGATTCATTATTTTCTACATGGAATCGCTATGTACATTTATCGTTTTTGCAGTTTATTGCTTTTGATATGCATTTTAACGCACTCTCCTCAAGCGAGTGCTCAAGTCAATCGTAACGTTGGGTTTGAATTAAATGCGTATGCATTGACTCAGGCAAAGGTCGTAACCAAACCAGGAGTCATTCTGGAAAATGCAACGGTACTCATCAGAGACGGTCTGCTCGAAGGAGTCGGAGTCGGCCTCAAAATTCCCGCTGATGCGGAAATAATTGACTGCAAAGGAATGCAGATTTATGCGGGATTCATCGATGCCGCTTCAAGCAGTCTGATTAATAAAGACATCAAACAACCAAAACCAGATGAACGAAAAGTAGATTTCGGGCGTTATGCACTGGCGGCGACACGTCCCGATAATAGAAATTATCTCAATCCGCATTTTCGTGCTAATCAGGCGATTACAAATAAAAAAAACAGCTTCACTCAGTATCAGAAATCTGGATTTACTTCAGTTCATATTTTACCGCAAGGTCAGATCGCCAGTGGTCAGGGGGCCCTGCTTTCAACGAGTGAATTTCCTGTAAGAGAGTCAACCTTGATTGTCTCCACAATGAGTTCTTTCCGATTGTACGCACCCAAAGGTAATGTGTATCCAAAGACTCTGATGGGGGCAGTCGCTCATCTACGACAAACATTTTTGGATGCGAATCATTATGAGCAGCATTGGGATTTGTATCATGATCAATCAGCATTTATAAAACGTCCGCCGATTGATCCGGTCTATGTTGCTTGTTTGCAAACATTACATGCCAAGCAGATTCCAGTGTTTGCTGCGAATTCACGTGATGAAATATTACGCACACTGGATTTCTGTAGTGAATTTAAACTGAAACCAGTAATCTGGGGGGGCGCGGAAGCGCATCTTTGTCTGGATCGATTGAAAACCGAATCACGGGGTATGATCTGTAACCTGGATTTTCCCGTAAAACCTAAGGTTGAAGAAATTGCAGAAAAAAAAGAACTCTCGACCGAGATTGCAGATCCGCTACGGGTTCAGCGGGAAAAACTCAAACTCTGGCATGATCGAATTCAAGGCTTGTCTAAACTGGCTGACAGTGGATTACCGATTTCTCTCTCTTCCGAATCATTAAAAAACAGTGTGGCCGATCTCATACCTCAATTACGGATTGCTGTAGAAGAAGGCTTATCTGCGAAACAGGCACTTCAGTTTTTGACGATTGATGCTGCGAAGATTTTAGGCATCGACCAACGGCTGGGAACAATTGAAAAAGGGAAGCTGGCACATCTGGTTCTTATGACTGGGCCCTGGGAAAAAAAGAGCACAAAAGTTCGTTATCTGTTTGTGGATGGCGTCTATTTTGAATACAAAGATCCGTCAGAAACGGAAAAAGAAAAATCACCGGAGACGATCTCTTCGAACAAAGCACAGTCGGTTAAAATAGATTTAGCAGGAGACTGGGGAGTCGAAATCCAATCGGCTCAAGGGAAAGTCATTGGACAACTCCATCTCTCACAGGAGAAAGGGAAACTGCGTGGGAACTTTTCCAGCGAAAAAGGGGATGGGAAGGTTACTGTTGGCAGTATTAAAAAAGACGGGTATGAATTCACAGTTGCAATCGGCGCTGGAGGGCATTCGATTGATTTACAGTTTAAAGGATTAATTGGAAAAGAGACCAAGCCAAATCGTATTTCCGGGAAATTGAAGTCTGCCTTTGGTACCGAAACCAGTTGGTCTGCAGTGCGCAAGGAAGAGAAACCAAAACAGTCCTCCGGAAATCCCATTCTGCTTTCTCTTGAGGACACAGACAAAGATCGGAAACTTTTGGGAGATTCGGCGTCTGAAATTCTGGTAGCCAAAAAACCTGACCTGACAGACAAACAACAGATTTCCAAAGATGGCCATCATTTCAAAACAGAATTGGAATCGGACCGCGTCAGACGATTTCTCAAAACTGACGGAAATCTGCTGCTTAAAAACGGCACGGTGATAACCGTGACTGGTGAAATTCTGAAAAACACTTCAATTTATGTCAAACAGGGAAAAATATCGGCGATCGGAAAAACATTATTAGTACCTACGAATCTGGTTGAGATTGATCTAACAGGTTTGTATATCATGCCAGGGATTATCGATACTCATAGCCATATCATGATTACTGATGGGATTAATGAGTCTTCACAGTCGATCGTGCCTGAAGTTCGCATCAAAGACGTCGTCAATACTTCAGATCCCTCAGAGTACAGGGCGCTTGCCGGAGGTGTGACTACAGCCCGCCTTTTTCATGGCTCTGCAAATGTGATTGGTGGCCAGGATGCTGTCGTCAAATTGAAGTATGGAAAAACGGCCCGCGAGCATATTCTGCAAGATGCACCCCAGGGTGTCAAATTTGCGTTAGGTGAGAATGTGAAATGGCAGACATCACGTTTTCCCAATACCAGAATGGGAGTCGAAGCGACATTACAACGTGCGTTTCTGGAGGCCATTGATTATCGACGTCAGTGGCAGGAATATGAAAAGACAAAAAGAACGCATGGCAAAAAAAAGCAACTGCCTCCTCGCCGCGATCTACGATTGGAAGCGCTGGCAGATATCGTGAATCATGACAAGTTCATTCATTCCCATTGCTACCGGGCAGATGAAATATTGATGCTGCTCAGAGTGGCTTCACATCTTGGAATTCGAGTCTGGTCACTGCAGCATGTACTGGAAGGTTATAAAGTTGCACCGGAAATTTTAGCGCATGGGGCCAGTTGTAGCACATTTTCAGACTGGTGGGCCTATAAAATTGAAGCCTTTGATGCCGTGCCTCATAATGCAGCTCTGCTGAATGAAGCCGGGGTGAATACCGTTATTAAAAGTGATGACTGGGAATTGATCCGACATCTTTATCTTGAAGCCGCCAAGACGGTACGTTATGGAAATATGTCTTTTAATGAAGCTTTGCGGACGATCACAATCAATCCCGCGCGCGAGTTAGGTTTGGATCAGAGAATCGGGTCCATAGAGATTGGGAAAGATGCCGACTTCGCTATTTTCAATGGCCATCCTTTAAATGCTTATTCCCGCTGCGAAATGACGATTATTGATGGGGAGGTCTGTTTTGATCGAAAGAAACAACCAACGGCCATGTTGGTTTCGGCGGAGCAACGTTCTGATTCTCCTAAAGTTCAGATCGCTCAAAGGAAAACAGAATCGATTTCTTTTCCTACGGATGATGTCAAAGAGTATGCAATTGTGGGCGCAACGTTGCATCCAGTTGACGGAGATGACATTTCTGATGGAACAATTGTCATTAAAGGGACTAAGATTGATTATGTCGGTCCTGAGAAAACGCTCCCCAAAAATATTATGATCATCAATGCGAAAAATTTACACGTTTATCCTGGAATGATTGATTCAGGGTCTACTTTGGGGCTGACTGAGATTGATAAAGTTCGTGAAACGCGGGACTATTCTGAAAGCGGTGATTTGCAGCCAGATTTACGAACCGGCGTGGCCATTAATCCTGATTCCGAATTATTTCCCGTTGCTCGAGCAGGTGGAATCACGTCTGTTTTGGTCTGTCCACGGAATGGTTTGATCGCCGGTCAGGCTTCGCTAGTTCAAACCGCTGGTTGGACTGCGCCAGAGATGGTGATGGATCTCGAAGCCGGATTACAGATTATCTGGAGTACTAAAAAAGAGCGACAGCAGGAATTGACTGACTTTCTTAAAAAGGCCCGGCTTTATTTAAAGCTCAAGAAACAGACTAAAAAAAGTACGAAGAACAGACCCGTTACAGACCCGCGTTACGAAGCTCTGATTCCCTATCTCACTCAAAAGAAACCAGTTTTTATCGAAGCGAATTCACAAAAAGAAATTGTCGGTGCCCTGCTCTTTGCAGAGAAAGAAGAGTTAAAGGCTATTATCACCGGCGGGACTGACGCCTGGAAATTATCGAGTGAGCTAAAGGCAAGAAAAGTGTCTGTGATTGTGGGCCCGGTCATGAAGCGTCCGCAAGAAAACTACGATCCATTCGACGCACCATATGCCAATGCGGGGCATCTACATGAAGCAGGCGTTCCGTTTTGTATTCGTTCGAATAGTGCCTGGAATTCACGGAATACTCCGTTTGAGGCAGCTATGGCTGTCGCCTACGGTTTGCCGGAACAGGCTGCTTTAAGAGCTATTACTTTATCGGCTGCAGAAATACTGGGAGTGGAAAAACAGATCGGTTCATTAACTGAAGGCAAACTGGCGAATCTGATTATTGCTGACGGATCGCCTTTGCAACATACTTCCCATATCAAAGCGGTTTGTGTCAGTGGGAAATTGTTACGGCCGGAAAGTAAACAAACGCGATTATATGAGCGATATCGTAGCCGTTTACTTAAATTGCAAAATCCATCAAACAATAAGTCATCCGCTCCGGTTCCACTGGAAACAAAGAAATCTGAGTCTGCCAGGAAACCTGCGAACACGAAATAAACTACGCTTCGATTGTTGTTTACCGTAAAACGGCAGACTCGATCTGATCAATTTTAAGAACGTGCATGGTGCGGCTAAAACGGTCTGGATTCTTTTTGAATGCTTCTCGTGATTCTAAATCTACAAACAAGTAGAGATTCTGATCATAATAAGCCCCGTATTTTGTGTTACCTGGAATCGCACGATCCTGCTTATTGAGGATCACAGGATCACAGCCCAGCAATTGTGGTGCATAACGTCCTGGATCATTTTTGAATATCTCCAGCTCAGTACGATTGGACAGAAAATATGTGATTCCCTGGTAAGGCCAGCTGAATTCTTCAGATCCTTTCGTCCACTTCCGATCTCGCGTCAGTGCAATAGGGCTATATCCTTCCAAGCCCACATTGGGTGGCGATGTAGCGATATAGGATTTCTCTTCGGTATTTTCAGAAGGTTGGTTCTCTTGCGGACTCTTCTGTTTCTGCATCAGCTCGCGTTTACTTTTTTGTGCCAGATAGACTCGCCGATCATTTTCATAACGGGAAGCACCTCGTCCCAGGAAACTTAAGTACTCGCTTTTAATCTGACTTCCTCCTGCTCGGGTAATAATTGTACCTTTAGGTGTTAAGAGGATATCACTGGGTAGAGAACGCACATTGAACCGCTCAACCAGATGTTGGTTTTGATCACTGTCAATTTTCACGGCAATAATTCGAGTGCCAAACTGACTGGTCAGGGATTGAGTTTGCAAAACCGTCTGTTCCATTTGACGGCAAGGACCACACCATGAAGCGTGAAAATGTAGCAGAATTGGGAGATCTTTTTGTTGAGCTAGTTTCTGTGCAGATCGAAAGTCATGCAGCCATTCACCAGCTAAAGATTGATTAACCGAAATAGCAATCAAAGAGAACGTGACTGTTATGATCGATAATATTTGTTTCTTTGAATTGCATTTGGTTAATTGCATGAAAGATCCTCCACTAATCACTTTGTATACATGAACGCAATGTGGTTCGTTCTGTAAAGCTGATATCAGACAGATTTTTGCTCTGAGATCTTCTTTGTTATCGGTTGGATGGGGGGAGGTTATTGTGAAGTATTACACACTAATCGAAAGGGAGTGTGAGGAATTGATAAAAACTCAGGATCATGCGGATGGAGTTTATTTCTCAGGAAGTAAACTTAAACCAGTTTAGCTAATCGGACTTCGGAAGATACGCATTAAGCAGTTTAGGATGTTGAAGGGTGAGCAGGAATGAAGGTCAGAAAACTCTCAATTAATGCGAGACCATTTTCAGTAAGAATTGATTCTGGATGAAATTGTACACCAAAAAGAGAGGCTGTTTTGTGTTCAATAGCCATTGGGATTCCGTCTTCTGTTCTGGCTGTAACCTGCAGATCAGGTGGAAGAGTTGTTTCATCAATGATCAGAGAATGGTAACGAGTTGCCTGAAATGGATTAGGCAGATTGAATAATAAACGAGAATTATGATGGTAAATTAAAGATGTCTGACCGTGAACCGGTTGTGGTGCTTTGACAATTTTTCCACCAAAACTGGCTGCTATCGACTGATGCCCCAGGCAAACACCTAGAATGGGAATCCGATTTTCAAAGTGTAAAACCAATTCTTGACTCATACCTGCTTCGTTGGGAGTACAGGGGCCAGGTGAAAGTACTATCGCTTCGGGCGAAATCTGTTCGGCCTGTTTCAGTGTAATTTGATCATTTCGTATTACTTGAGTCTGTTGCCCTAACTCTTCGAAATAGCGGGCCAGATTAAAGACAAAACTGTCATAGTTATCAATGATCAGGATCATGAAGTCGTTTCTGATAACAGTTCGTTATTTTTGTAATGCGGCGATCATCCCCGCAGCTTTGTGCAGGGTTTCTTCATATTCAAGGCGAGGGTTGCTTTGCGCTACAATTCCCCCTCCTACCGGAAATTGAATCCAACCTTTTCGCACGGTTAATGTGCGAATCAATATGTTACTGTCAAATTCACCATTCAAGCCGGCGTAAAACAGGCTGCCACAATAAGGGCCTCG
>NZ_CALEMX010000598.1 GCF_937910335.1 uncultured Gimesia sp.
GTTCTGTTATTCTAAAATATTCGGATCAGGATCTTTTGTTGGAAATCTCAGCGAAGAGAAAAATAAAATAGAAACAATGAATAAACGACGGCGGCTGCACACGACTTCTTCTGTGAAATCTTATCCCGGGAAACTGGCTTCCCTGCGGAACAATTCGGTTACTGAAAAGGAACCAGATTGGGAAATCGCCTTGTCTGGAGATCTGGGTGAGAAGGAAACGGATCTGGTGTCGCGACTGGTTGATCTACCGCGTGGAAGTCGCGGGACGATTTTTTTTGATTCGCCTGGTGGCTCCGTCTATGCCGGTCTGACATTGGCCAGCTTAATCCGGCTGCGCAATTTGGACGTGGCTGGAGTCGCGTTAGGTGAATGTTCGTCGGCGGCTATTCTCCCGTTTGCGGCTTGCAAGCATCGCTATGTCACCAGTTATACGACTCTCTTGTTTCATCCCGTGCGCTGGCAAAGTGAAGATGATGTGCGATTTGAAGAAGCGGCGGAATGGGCTCGGCACTTTAAAATAATGGAAAGCGATTTTGATCGGCTGCAGGCACAACTGTTCGGCTGCGAACAAAGTTTACTCGATCAGTGGACGCGGCCGGGCAAATTCGTCTCAGGAGTGGAACTAGTAGAAGCAGGCCTGGCACAACTGGTCGACCCTTTCTCAGTAGAAGATCAATGGAAGCTGATCGAAGCCAGATAGCTGGTATGTGATTTTATAGGAAAAGTTCGATTTTTCGGAATCTTTTCAAGTTTGTTTTGCGTCATAGCTACTGACAATCCGCATTTTACTCTTGCTGAACTCCATCTCCTTACAATTCCAACTCAATGGGAAAGGTTTTCGATGAACTATTTACAATCAATCTACTGCCCCTTACTTGCGCTTGCTTTGATGTTCACGGGCATGGATTCAGTGCAGGCAGAAAACACAAAGTCGAAACTGGTTACTGTTCCCAAAATCTTGAAGGTAACTCACCAGATTCAGAAGTCGAATCCACCCAATCTGGTACTCAATGTGACCGGACAAGTTCCGAATGCTGGTTATACCGACGTGCAACTATTGCGAATGGTTTATGTACAACCTCCTCAGGATGGTATCCAGGATTTTTACTTGAAAGCGATCCCCCCCTCGGGACTTGCCGCGACAGTGATTTCCCAAGTCACTGCCTCCAAAACCTGGAAAGGCTATCCGACATGGGTCAAAGGGATTCGCGTGTATGGTGACAAAGACGGGATTGTCGAGATCAAATTCAACAAAGATCCAGAAACTCCCAAGCCCATCCTGCGCAGGTTCACGGGAACATCGAAGGATGGCTCTTTCGAAACAGCACTGACAGACGCAATCGCTAAGTTAAATAAAGCATTACCTGCAGGAGGCGTTGCGGATGCCTCTGCGACGTGGAGAGTTGTGAGAACATCGGGGGCGGTAGGCGGCATTACTGGTCAGAATCAAATCAGCGTGAGCATCTCGGCAGAACGACAACCTGCCTGGCCTCAAAAGAAACGCTTGAAAAAACTGATTCGAAAGAAAAAGTAATCGCTCTTTTTAAAGCAAATTAACCTTTCGGTGCGATCACGCCGGTTTCGGGGCTGGACGCGGTGGCATAGAGTTTTTTCGGAATCCGGCCGGCGAGGTAGGCGTCGCGTCCGGCTTCGATTGCGCTTTTCATGGCCCGCGCCATGCGAACCGGGTCTTGCGCGCCGGCGATCCCGGTATTGAGCAGCACGCCGTCACAGCCCAGTTCCATCGCAATTGTGATATCACTGGCGGTTCCCACGCCGGCATCGATAATCACGGGGTAATCGGGATCATCTTCTTTCAGATATTCCAGACAGATGCGAATGTTGTTTGGGTTCAGAACTCCCTGTCCACTGCCGATAGGACTGCCTGCAGGCATCACCGATGTGGCGCCCGCTTCTTTCAGGCGTTTGGCTGTCATTGGATCATCGGTCGAATAACAGAGTACGGAAAACCCTTCCTCCACCAGTTGTTTCGTGGCTTCCAAAGTTGCCACCGGATCGGGAAGCAATGTTTTGGTATCGCCGAGAACTTCTATTTTGACCCAGTCAGCTCCCGGGTTTTCGAGACCACGCAAAATTTCGCGGCCCATCCGGGCTACGCGAACGGCGTCTTCCGCAGAAAAACAGCCGGCGGTATTCGGGAGAATCGTATATTTCTCCAGATCAATGAAGTCGAGAATATTGCGACCATCGGCGTCGATGAGACGCTCTCGGCGTACAGCGACGGTAATGACGTCGGCACCGCTCACCTCCAGGCTTTCCTGCATGAGTTCGTAAGTTGCATACTTACCCGTGCCCACAATCAAGCGTGAGTTGAGATGATGTGTACCCAGGATTAGAGACGATTCTGTGCTGCCGATTGTTGCCATATTTGTTATCCACCGCCTACCAGTGTTACAATTTCCAGACGATCACCCTCCTGCAGTGTACAGGATGCGTGCTCTTCGCGTGGAATTAAAATCAAATTTCGTTCGACGGCCAGATACTTTGGCTGCAAACCCAGCTGTGCCAGAAGTTCTGACACTGTGAATTCCTCGGGAACCTCTTGAGTTTCGCCGTTCACTTGAATTTGCACCAATGAATTTCCTGATTTAAAGAGTTCTGCATCTGACTGAATTATACTGTTGAGAGAACACATAAAAGTAGAGACATCCGATAAGGGTCTCGATGATAGTTTGCAAAAAACGAGTTTAGAAGTGATACTGCCGATCGTCAAGGAATGGCTGGGATGTAAAATTCATTGCTTCTTTACAAGTCTTTCATATGCTTTTGTATAACTTATTAAGGCGCAGAACTTTGTCACCGCCCTTTGAGTATTTTACTGAGGATCAGAAAAAATGTCGCGTATGCGTTTCTCTCAATTCATTTCTTTTCTTACAGGTTTCGCCATCGTGTCCGCGACTACATCACTTTCCGCAGTAGAAATCATCGGCCATCGGGGTGCTTCGCATGATGCGCCCGAAAATACACTGGCTTCCGTAAATCTGGCCTGGGCGCAGAATGCTGATGCGGTCGAGATTGATATTTATCTTTCTAAAGATGGTCAGATCATTGCCTATCATGACAAAACTACAAGTCGCATAGGCGGCCGTGCCAAGTCGGTCAAAGCTCAAACGCTGGCAGAATTACAAACTCTCGATGTCGGTGCCTGGAAACATTCTAAATTTAAGCGTGAGAGAATTCCTACATTGAGTCAAATTTTGAAAACAATTCCAGCTAACAAAAGACTGTTTATCGAAATTAAATGTGGCGCCGAGGTTCTGCCACAACTGAAACAGGATCTAGTGGCCTCTGGTAAAATACCCGCACAGACGGCCCTGATTGGATTTGACTACGAAATTATGCAACAGGCCAAACAGAATCTGCCTGAACTAAAAATGTACTGGGTAATCAAAGTGAAACAGAACAAGCTGACTCGAAAGTGGGCTCACACTGCCGATTATTATATTCAAAAGGCAAAGACCGCTCATCTGGACGGATTGGATATCGGCCTCAATAATTTTGTGACGCAAAAATTTGTTGATGAAGCTAACTCCGCCGGACTTCCTGTTTATGTTTGGACTGTCAATTCGGTGAAAGATGCCAGAAAACTTGTCAATATGGGCGTTGAAGGAATCACCACAGATCGACCCGGTTTACTGAATTCAGCATTGAAAGCTGCAAAATAGTAGGCTTTACAGCAATCTCAGAACAGTCTCGTCTTGATTTAGAGGCAGTTTTGCCCGAAAATAGGGAGCAGTCTTTTTTTGGGACGAATTTTTCTTAGAGGTACCGGCCTGATGTCTTCACGTTTGATTCTTATTGCTGGAAGTGTACTTGTTGCGTCATTGATTTTTCATAACGCATCATCTGCCGCTGAAGAACCAGCCAAACTTCCTCAGCAGGCGATTGAATATATTCTTGACCTGGAGAGTGAAGACTTCCAAACGCGTGAAAAAGCCACGCGCAGTTTGCCTGATTATGGCGAACCTGTGATTGAGCCGTTAATGAAAGTGACACGTGGTGACAGTCTGGAGGCCTCTGTCCGCGCGATTCTGGTGCTCGAACAAATTTATGTGAAAGGCAAGGAAGCTTCTGTTTCTAAAGCGGAAGATGCGCTCGACCTGCTGACTCGGGCGAAGAACCCTTCCGTGGCGATTCGGGCAGAAGAAGCCATCGATCGACACGCTGATATTCGGAAAAGGCGGGCTGTTCGCGAAATCAAAAAAATGGGCGGAAACGTGAGACTATGGACAGCAAAAAGTATTGCGGAAGCACAAGTGAGTAACAGAGTTGTGCCAGGGCAGGTGCGTTTCATCGTGTTGGGCGCAAGGTGGACCGGGAAAGAACATGGTTTGCGATTTCTCAAGCGAGTGGGTCGTTTTCAGGCCCTGTATCTGATTAAAGGGCACCCTTTTTCAGGGCCCGCCATGGATGATCTGGTAAAAGGGCTTTCCGGAACTCCTCACGAAATCCGCGATAGTGAAGCGATGCTGGGCATTGGCAATGGCGGTAATTTTAATGAACGTGGAGGGTGTATCGTAGGTGGCGTGAGCGAGGGGTTGGCAGCACAAAAGGCGGGCATTCGATCGGGTGATATCATTGTCAAATTTGAAGGGCAACCCGTGCTAAATTTTAGAGGACTCGTCGAACTGATAGGCAAAAAAGCAGCCTATGATACTGTGGAAGTTGAGCTGTTCCGGGATGGGAAGCTAAAAACGTTAAAAGTGACTCTCAGTAGCTGGCTGGATCAATAATCCAGCGGCGTCAATCGTGTAACTTTCGCAGCAGCTTGATCGCCGTATTGCGAATCTGTGTTTCTGCTTCGACTTCCAGATAACTGCTGCGTGCAGGCCAGGTTTCATATCCACCCAGGGCGTGCTGTTCTGGTGTGGGCAGGTAGCCGCTGGAACCGTTGGCCAGTTCCATGGAAAATGTCGCGTCGAACGGGCTCTCTGCTTTAATCGCGAGGCCGGTTTCGGTGAACACTTCGCAAGGCAGCCCGACAATTCCCAGGTCACCAATTTGAATCGCCTGGATTTTGATCGACTCTGTTTCAGGATACTTGCTGAGAGCGACCGCTTCTGTGGCGTAAGTTTTTGCCCAGCGATGTGATATTTTTTGTTGGGGGTTCGCTAAGATGTCTTGTGCCCACGCCAGTCTCTCGGCATCAGGACGCCGGACGTTCAGCGCGAATTCCTGTTCGATCATCGCCAGTTTCAGTTTGTTTTTGTGATCCATTTTGTCTATGACCTTCAGGCTCTGCTCGGCAAACTGCTTCCCGGATTCTTCAATCCATTCGAAGGCCGCGTACTTTTTTTTGTCCTGTTTCATGACGGCACCGACATTGCCGCTGGTTCCATTTGAGAGCATGCCGACAAACGGCGGATGTGTTTTCCCCGCAGATAGTTTTTCGGAGAGATACTTTGCATAGGCTCCGAAATAGTCGGCGCTGATTTGGCCTTTTTTATAACCGCCACAATAGTGAATACTCATGTTGCCTAAAATCGCCAGCGGTGTTCCGTCGGCATGTTGGATTGAGAGGATCGAGCACTGCGGGTCAATGTCTGCAGCGGGTCGGATGACACTCTTGCTGCGACCGGCAACCGATTTGATTTGCTCACCGGCAATGCCAAACGGATTCAGGGAGACACTCCCTTTTTCAGCTAGAAACCGTCGGCAGGCGGCATACCTGCCTGCATCAAATGAGCCCCAGCCTACGCGGGCGGGTCTGAGATTTTCCTGTGCCTGAATAATGGCTTGTGCAATTTGCTGCACGAGAGTTTCGTAATACTCATCATCGATTTTCCCCGCACGGCCATAGGGAACGCGGGGTGCGGCGTGTGTGTGAGTGCTCGACATCAGAATTCGATTCACGGGCAAACCGGTTTTCTTGAACACAATTTCCTTAGCCCGGTCAAAGTAGCTCCGTTCCACCATACACAGGTCGTTCACACAAATGGCAAACCGCTCTTGCCCATCATCGAGTACGAGGGCGCGCGAAAAGATTCGATCATGAATTCCCGTCACTGGCCCGTTTTTGGAAATCACCCCATCCAGCGAACTTCCGACAGGGGGTGTGATGTCTACGGCAGCGGCTCCCGCTTTCAGAGTGGGCTCCGCAGCACGGAGTTCGGCGAGAGAAGCATCTTGAATGAGGTTACAGAAGGGCAGGAATAGCAGGAAATAAAAACGGGATGACATAAGAGACCTCTTGACAGAAGCTTCGGCTGAAGAAAAAAACTTTCCCTTCAGCATAACGCATATCTAAGCGAAATATCCAGACTTCGCATTAACTTAAACGCAATTTATATAGCGGAAACAAATTGAAACAGGTTGTCTTTAATCCGCTTTTTGTTGTGCGGCATTGGCCCGTTCGTTCATCCACTGGGCCATTTCATTGGAGACCAGGAATGCCATCGCGCCGCCGCGGGCATCTTTACCGAGGATCGCCATCCGGTCGAAATAACCGCGTACGCTGGTTTGTTTTCCGGTTCCCGTACAGACATCGACGAGTGTGCCGTCAAAGGCGACACGGGTTTTGATGGCGTTCCAGGCACGCTCAATGCGGGGCGCGTATTGTTTTTCGTCGAGCCAACCCTCGCGGATACCACGGATCATCGAAAAAGTAATCATGCAGGTGCAGGTCATTTCACGGTAGCTTTCCCGGTGATCGATTACCTGGTGCCACATACCGGTTGGGTCCTGATGTTGGCTGAGTGCTTCCAGGTGCTGGCGGTGACCGTTGACGAAGGCGTTTCGCAAGGGTGAATTCAGAGGCAGCTCGGACAGCACCAGTGCCAGTCCCAATGCCGGGAAGCCATTTCCGCGTCCCCAGGCTGCATCGCTCAATGGAGAATTTCGATAGATGCCATCCGGGCGTTGATCCAGTTTCTGTATGAATCGCCAATGACGCATTGCCATTTCGTAATAACGGGTGTCTCCTGTTAATCGACCAACGGCTGCGAGGATCGGGCATGACATGAAAACCGCATCGCTCATTTCCACGTGATGCGGCATCGATTCACGGAAGTGTCCCTGTTCGTCAAAGCCGAGATCGGCCGCCTGTTTGGCGAGCATTAAGTATTGTTGATTGCCGGTCGCTTTCGCCAGTTCAGAAAACAGTAAATGCCCGGCGATCACGCTGCCGCCCCCGCGGTTGCCGAGCGGGTTGGGATTTTTGGAAAGGTAGTTTTGCGTGATCTTCTCGACATGAGGCAACCGGCTCAGGTCTCCCGTCAATTCGCCCAGTCGAATCTGGCTGATGAGTGAGAGTACAGGTAGATAAGAGAGTCGGCTTAGATCATTGCCATACACTTTGGAAAGCTGGGTAGCGACCTGGATCGGCGTGCGCTGTAAGCGGCGTTGCATCTCCTGTCGGGCAGGGGAGGGGGCTCGAAACTGATTTTGCGAGATCGCCGTGAGCAGCATGGGTAGAAAAGATTCTGTTTTCTCTTTCGTGACTTCCAGTGCCAATGCTGGCAGGCGACCTATGTTTGAAGGTGATTGGCCTGCGAGACTGGAAACCAGTTCCCAGCCGAATACCGGACGAACATGAGGTTTCAGATGTTGAACCAACTTGTCTACCGAAGACAGGGCATCAGCGGGAATTACCCACTGAAATTGGTCTCCCTCTCGAACATCCAGGACCAGATCCGGGGCATGCATGCCGATCCAGCGCCATAAGTATTGCACCTCAGGTTTGGTGGGGCTGTGATAAGCATCGCTCTGTGGCGGATAGCCGCGCGTGGGATTTCCGTGTGTAGCGTTTTTCAGTCCCTTCTGCAAAACCCAGCCATCCGGGTTCGCAATCGGGACCGCAGAGAGTGAGTATTTCTTCCGAAACGACTGGGCTGCCTCCGCACTGTAAAACCAGTTGACGGCGTTGATGACCGAAGCGACCGACGTTTCGGATCCATCCAATCCGCCAATCAGCAGAATGCGTACTTTTTTTGTGTTCAGATTCAGGTCTTCTTTTGAGTAGACACAGGGGACCGGTGTTTCTTTGCGGGTCAATCCAATGGCAGAATGGATGAGCGCGGGTTGCTCTCTCAAAGAGTGTAAGCGTTTTTGGACGGCTGCTTTAAAGTCAACGTTCGAATTCGGTTTACTGGCTTCAATGGGAGCTGCTGACAGCGGAGCGAGTAAAATCGAATTCAAAAAGAGAGTCAAACAAGTCACAGGCAGAAGATATTTCATGGAGGGCAAGATCCAGGCAGGCAGATTAAGACACAAGATGAGGAAGCGGCGTTTTCTATTTAACAGGTTTATTGTAAAAACGCTTCTGACGAAATACCAGCAGAGATTTCTGTTGATCATGCGGGATTTTCGGAGATCAGAGCGACTTACTTTGGTTCCACACGTACATGCAGTCTTGTGACGGCGATTACACCATCGTCGCGGCTGCGTTTGACGGTGACGAGATAGTCGCCCGGTTTTTCGAATGTATGTTCGGTGACCGCATATCCATTTTCATTGAGTGCTTTGACATTTCCATCAGATTTCACACTGACCGTTGGGGTTCCATCATTGAAATCCCAGATTTCATGGCCGTCCGTCGTTCCAAATGTACGGACTTTGAATGTAATCGGATCACCGACTTTATTTTTGAGCGAGGGCCAGTAAGAGGCGTGAATGCGCGGGACATATTCCTTAAATTTTTTTGGATCGAGGACGTGAACCTCTGCGAAATCATAATCGACGTTGCCTTGTTTGTCGGTGACCTTCAGGATTTCGCTGTAGACACCCGGTTGATTATAAGCGCGTTTGATTTCGGGGCCGTTCGCCTGTGTGCCATCTGTGAAGGTCCATTCATATTTCTGGATACTGTTCGTAGCGCTGTAAGATTGAGTGCCTTTCAGAATCGTCGAGTCACCGGCTTTGATAAAGTGTTTGCGACGGCTGTTGGCAACCAATGCGGGGTGATACTGATTACGGTAGGCTTCCCACAGAAACGCATAACCGGCCTGAGTGCCCCATTTGCCTGAAGGCTGTCGACTTTTGATTTCAAAATGCAGATGAGACCACCCACCGCTGGCGCCTCTTTTCCCGAGGATGCCGATTTCTTCTCCCTGTTTGATCAAACGCCCCGGTCGAATGTGGTCGTTGATTTTGTGGAGATGGCTATAGCGGTAATACCAGCCTCTTGCATCCAGCAAATACACCACGTCATAACGTGATGCGACGGGTGTGTCTTTCTTGTGTCCGTCCAGGACATCGGTGCCTGAAGAGACCACGACGGCATCGGTGGCGGCGATGACTCGCGTCAATTTTTCTGCTCCGCCGATATCAAGCCCGCTGTGATAATAAATTTTGGGGAGAATTTTCTTACCCCCGTCAACGGGCTCGTTATCGTACCAGGTACGTGTGGCGAACCAGATTTGATCAACGGGATAAATAAATGAACCGGGTTTAATCAGAGGCGAGTCGGCAGGCCAGAATCGTAAGCGGGCGTCTTTATCCAATCCCCAGAACGCAGGTGTGCCATTTGAGTTGTAGCCTTTTGTGATAGAGCAATCGACTTGCACGCGGCCGATTTTTTGCGGCAGGTTATACATGCCCGATTCGAGCTGGATGGTTTCATCGTCGATCTGCACGGTTACAATCGCGCTGCGAATCGCCTGTCGGATTGGGTCGCGGGTCTCTTTCAAATCGAGTAGTTTTACTTTTACCTGTTCGCCATTATTGAGAGTGACGGTGGTTGTTTCGCCGATGTTTAAATCGACAACGCGTACGATGGGTTTTAAGGCCGGTTGTTCCTCTGCTCCTGAAACGCGAGTATGCACATTACTGGAACAGAGTAATGTCAGCATTGCGAAACCTAGTACAAAACGTTGGTGGTAATTCATCATAGTGAGGGCTCTCTTTGTATCGGCAGGTCTATTATCTGGTATCAGGTGGTAGAACGTTTCTGGTCGGCGACCAGGCCTGCTACGAAGCCTGCTTTAAAGCCTGCATCGATGTTAACCACAATCACGTTGGCAGCACAACTGTTTAACATGCCCAACAGGGCCGCAATGCCGCCTAAGCTCGCGCCATAGCCAACGCTGGTCGGAACAGCGATTACCGGACAGGAGACCCAGCCGCCCACTACAGAAGGCAGTGCTCCTTCCATGCCGGCAGCAACGACAACGGCGGAAACATTTTGAAAACGTGGGAGTTGCTCTTGCAGTCGATGTGGTCCAGCGACGCCGACATCGAGAATAAAGTCGGGTTGATAACCCATCCAGATCAAAGTTTCAATGGCTTCTTCGGCGACGGGACGATCGCTGGTACCTGCTGTCAAGACGGCAATTTCGCCTGTGATCAGTTCCTCATCGAAGGCCGCATCTTTTTCGGGAATGCGAATCGTACGCGCTGTCTGATTATAGATAGCCTGCGGGAACTGTTTGAGAACCGTTTTCGCCTGATCGTCTGAAACGCGCGTTCCGAGACATTTTTGTTTCGCTTCGAGTAAGGCAGTAAAAATTTCGACCAAAGCTCTGGACGTCTTTCCTTCACAGTAAATCACTTCGGGATAGCCGCAGCGCGCGTTGCGATCGAGGTCGATGTTGGCAGAGGGAAGCATTGCCGATTTCTGATCTTGCTGATTGGCGAAATGCGAAATGGCTTGTTCGACCGAGAGCGCTCCCTGACGTACCTGCTCAAACAGTTGAGAGAGTTGGTCGTCGGACATCAGATCACCTTTGTCGTCTTTTTTCAAAAGAACAGCAGGATGGCTTGTCAGTAAGTCGCCATCCTGCTGAATATGATTGTGTGCTGACGCACAACTTATTTTCCCGATTAATAAATCAGATCACCAAATCGATTAATCACTTTCCTGGAGTTTGGCGATGACACTGAGATCTTCGAGAGTCGTTGTGTCGCCGACAATTTCCTTTCCTGCAGCGATGTCTCTTAACAGACGTCGCATGATTTTCCCACTACGTGTTTTGGGAAGTGCCGGGGCGAAGCGAATGGAATCTGGGGTAGCGACGACGCCAATCTGAGTTCTGACGTGCTGTTTGAGTTCCGCTTTCAGTTCCTCGGTATCTTCGTCGCCGGTCATTGAGACGAAACAGCAAATGCCTTCCCCTTTGATTTCATGCGGGAAACCAACGACAGCTGCCTCAGCGACTTTGGGGTGCGAAACCAGTGCGCTCTCGACTTCCATTGTGCTGAGACGGTGTCCGGAAACGTTAATCACATCATCGATGCGACCCATGATCCAGTAGCATCCATCTTCATCGCGGCGGGCACTGTCACCGGCTAGATAGCGCCCTGCAATCGTGCTGAAGTAAACTTCTTTAAAACGCTCATGGTCGCCGTATAAGGTTCTCAGCATGTGAGGCCACGGTTGATTCATTACCAGAAGGCCCCCCTGATTGTCTCCCAGGCTTTCGCCGTCGGCTGAAACAATGTCAGGTACAACACCGGGCAATGGCGTAGTACAACTTCCCGGTTTGGTCGCAGTCACTCCTGGCAGCGGGCTCATCATGATGCCCCCCGTTTCGGTTTGCCACCATGTATCGACAATGGGGCAGCGTTCCTGACCGATGACGGTGTGATACCACATCCAGGCTTCGGGGTTAATGGGCTCGCCGACGGTTCCCAAAAGTCTCAGGCTGGAAAGGTCGTGTTTGTTCGGCCATTCATCGCCCCATTTAATAAAGGCACGAATTGCTGTGGGAGCCGTATAGAAAATATTGACCTGATATTTTTCGATGATTTCCCAGAAGCGTCCTTCATCGGGCCAGTTGGGAGCCCCTTCATACATCACGGTGGTCGCACCATTGGCCAGCGGTCCGTAAACAATATAGCTGTGTCCGGTGATCCAGCCGATGTCGGCGGTACACCAGTAGGTATCATTTTCTTTCAGGTCGAAGACCCATTGGGAAGTCATCATTGTGCCCAGTAGATAACCGGCGGTTGAGTGTTGCACGCCCTTGGGTTTACCGGTACTTCCTGAGGTATAAAGAATGAAGAGTGGGTGTTCGCTGTCGAGTTCCACAGGATCGCATTCTGTAGAGGCCCCTTCCATCAGATCGTGCCACCAGTAATCGCGATCTGGTACCATATCGACTTCACAGCCGGTACGTCGGTAGACCACTACACTTTGTACGCTGGGCGATTTTTCCATGCTTTTGTCGACGGCTTCTTTCAGAGTAATATTTTTTCCACGGCGCCAGCCTCCATCAGCGGTAATCACGAGTTTTGCCTGGGCATCGTTATTTCTGTCGGCGATCGCATCTGCACTGAAACCACCAAAGATGATGGAATGCGTGGCACCGATGCGCGAACAGGCGAGCATGGCGATGGCCAATTCCGGAACCATCGGCATGTATAGAGTCACGCGATCGCCGGTTTCGATTCCCAGTTTTTTCAAACAGTTGGCAAACTTGCAGACTTCGCGGTGCAGGTCTTGATAACGCAGCACGCGTGTGTCGCCTGGTTCGCCTTCCCATACGATGGCGGCTTTATTTTTTCGCCAGCTATCCAGGTGACGATCGATGCAGTTCACCGACGCATTGATTTTGCCGCCCGTGAACCATTTTGTTTCAGGCATTTCGCCTTCAAACACGTTCTCATAAGGCTGAGCCCATTCCAGACCTTGCGCCAGATCGCCCCAGAAACCAGTCGGGTCGTCTTTGGCACGATTCCAAAGTTCCTGGTATTCTTCCATACTGGAAATATTGGCCTGTTCTACAAACTCTGCTGGTGGTGGAAATGAGCGCGTTTCCTGAAGAACACTTTCAATGTTTTCGTTAGCCTGGTCACTCATCGTTGTCATACCCCTTTAGTTTTATTTGGCGAGCAAAATAAGAACCGAATTATGTGGATCAACGACTTGATCGTTCAGTCACGAAGATTCGATTCTCTTACTGTTTCTTTCAGTTAAATTATTAAACAATGCTAAGATAGCGATTTTAGGGCACTGTTTTTTCGAAGTCAACAAACGGACGAACAGACTCTATCAGAACTCGTCAGGCTCATTTATTCAACTTACCTCGGTGTCAAAAGACTGAAAATCAAGTAGAACGGGGCAAGCACGTCAGTATAAATTCCGGGAAAGCAATTTTGGTTCCTGATTTCTTCGCGAACCAGTCTGTTTTCCCACTTCAGTGAGCGTACTGTGGCGTGAACACTTGCACGATTTCGTTTTGAATTTCGAACTTTACAAGCAGTCAACTCGGGCTAGATTCCCACATTGCCTTGCATATTACTCTCAATTTTGGTGGTTCAAACACTTAGTAGGATGCGACAAACGTTACGAAACGACCAAATATAGTGTAGATCGAAAATTGGTTCAGCTCGGGAAATAATTTTCTTGCTTTTAATAGAAGCATGCTTTTAAAAGAAAAGAGCTTCTTAAAGCGAAGATTCACATTGGAATTCGAAGATTTAATAACAGAGCCAGCGACTCATTCAGTGCCATGAAATCATCATCTGGAAAATATTACATAGGATTAGATCATATCAGGGCCGTTGCCGCCTTCATGGTCTTTTCGTGGCACTTCATTCATACAGCAATTCCTTTCACTTACTCCCCAACACTTTTCCCACTTTCATTGGTCAATGAGGGGCACACGGGAGTTGCCTTGTTCATGACACTTAGTGGTTATTTATTTGCTAAGTTATTGGATGGGAAGAATATCAATTTCTTTTCGTTTTTATGGAATCGTTGTTTAAGACTAGCCCCTTTAATGCTGTTTGTGCTTGTGGTTGTGGGAATCCAGATCTATTTGCATGGCCAAAGCATTTACTTCTATTGTTCTCAAATTCTTGCAGGGATCGTCATGCCAACTCTTCCCAATGGAGGTTGGTCAGTTGCAATTGAATTTCACTTCTATTTACTGCTTCCTTTTTTATTGTACATCGCGCGTAAATCAAAGTATTCTCTTGGTATTGCCGTTTGTTTTGCAATTCTGCTTCGACTATTCTTATCCCGCATTTCCCAGATGACTTCCCTCGCTTTGGCACGTAATTTGCGCCAT
>NZ_CALEMX010000599.1 GCF_937910335.1 uncultured Gimesia sp.
CTAAACTCGCTATATCTATAGCGATTCAGTGTCGTCTGAGTTTTTTGACCCCACGCGCAGAGTTTACGCATTTGACCTTAAATAATGATGTCGCGCCTGCTGTTAACCTGCTTCAGAAAAGTTCGAAAGCTGTTGCTTACCTCCGAGCCACCGTAGAGGGCTCGAACTTTTGTAAGCCCCTTTGAATTCACGACTTCCGGAATCGAGTCGCGCGCGAGTCGTTACGAAGAGTGTTTTGTATGGGACGGTCCATTCCGAGCTTGGATCGGTTCCAGGCTCAAGCCATCTGGGAAATGTCGGTTTATGCTTTCAGAAGATTATTTAGCGCGACGATTACTGTTATTGCTCTTGGGACGTGTATTTCCAGTAGCCCGCCGAACTTTCTGTCGAACACTATTGATGGCAGCCGGAGAGGGCCGGTTGGGATCGTATTCCGCGAGACGCTGTCGTGTGAGCTGTCGCAGAAAATGAATGGAACATTGACGCACAAATAGAGGTTGCCTGGCTCCCAGACCTGCAGAAAGTTCTGTAAGAATATTTTGATTCGGAAGCGCTTTCCCCTGAACAATATTGAACCAGTTGCGAATTGAAGGTGTAGCAGGCCCGGCATTACTGGCGATATTGATTTTACGCCAGACGGTTCTTGTGGTGGAGTCCTCTTTCGCTGCAATTAACCAAGTTATCGCGGCTGTTCTTTGTACTTCTGAATTGGAAAACGCCGCCTGAGAAACTGCTATAGCAGGATCAAGTGCAAAACCAAGATTAGTACTGGCAAGCAACTCAGCCCCCACTTTTCCTGGAGATATTGATAATAAAGCTGACATGAGATCATCACTCTGATTCATTTTTTCGAGGAACGATTTACTTAATTTCAATGACTTTGGTGGCTCTGTTCGCCAGCGCAGTTTGCCTGCTATTTTCAATGGCGCGCTAAATGAATGATTACTCATTACAATCATCTGATCTGAATTCAAGAAAAAGGCCTGCTGTGAGGTTGGCGATGTAACCTGAAACCCTCCCGCAAAGGCCATGATTTCTCGTTTGTTTTCATCCCGTTGAACAAAGCCAACAGCGCTACCATCCTGCTTAACCTGAATCAACCATGCTTGCCGTTGATCCTGAATTTTCACAACATCACCAGCCTGTAATTGAGAAATAGCGACTTTGCCAGCGATGAGTTTCAAATCAATTACAGTTTGTATTGATCCTGATTCGGTATCGGCTTGCTTTGCCACCCCCAGTGCTTTGACGCCCCGAATGGCAATCTGAATTTCTGAATCGGCGTCCAACACGATCTCTGGTCCTGAGCTACTCGATTTTGTTTGAATTATTCCCTGCAACCAACTGAAAGGCAGTGTGTGTAATTCAAGGTGCTTTTCATCAGTCACTTGTTTGGCGGAAGCGTCAGCAAGAATCCCCTTCCAAGGCAATGAGTCTGCGGTTCGAGAACCAATAATTCCAGACATCCGCACCCAGTCCAACTGAAGATCGAGTTTTATTTCCGTCTCTATTGTCGACCCCTTCTTCGCCACAACTGGCTGCTCATTGCCTTGTTTGTCCATGACAGGATGTACGGGAATGACCTTCGGAGAACGCTGCGGGAGATTGACAGGTGGCTTTCTTTCAGGAACCACAGTCAGCTTGGGATCAGGATTTGAATGGAAAGGTTGCTTTGTATTTGAGCCGGGAATTTCTGGAATAGAAGGCGGAGGCCCTGGAACGGGATTCTCCGTGATCGATGTACTGTCTTCATTCTGAACAAATCTGATGTAAACGGGCATCGCAATTACAATGACAACGAGTACAGCTGCTACTACAAAATAAACCCGACGTTGGCTTAGTGCTGTTCGCTTAATACCTTTTGTCGATTTACGATCGGAATGGGCTGTTCGAGAAAGATGCTCCACGGATACCACTTCTGATTTATTTGAATCCAGTGCCGTCGAGTTCGGAGGTGATTGAGAGTCGTCTTCGATTTTCTCCAGATAGTGAGAGGCAGAAGATATAGAATCCACATTCGGACACTGCTCCTTGACAACGTCTCTCATCCGTTTTGTAGTCTGTGCTGCATGTAACTCGTACTGCTGTAAATCACTAGTAGAGGAGACGCCTCTATGTGCTGCCTGATAGGCTGATACGACTTCACGAAGTGACTCTGTCTGATTCCAGCATAAGGACTCAAACTCACGCTTTTGATCAGGGCTCATTCTTTCTTCAACAAAAGCAGCAACAGCTTCTGCATCAATTGCAGCGGTGTTTCGATCAACAGACTCTCCGGGAGTCATTTGTTGTTTATAAAGTTGAGAAAGTGTCTTCCAACGTTGTAACATAAGCGAATCTGAGGCTAACTGCTCGCGGACTGACACCTCTTCTGCATCGGAAAGGTGACCTTCCAGCAGTTTGATTAATGTCAGAATGTGAGTGTTTTGCTGATTCATGTTTGTTGACTTCTTGATTGTATTATTTTTTTCAATCTTTTTTGTGCGCGGTGCAGTTTGGGGCCAACGGCGTTTTCTGAAATCCCAATTTTCTGCCCAATTTCCGCGTAACTTAAATTCTGATTGAAGTACAAAACTAATACGCAACGGTCTGATTTCTTCAATTCGTTCATACAATTCTGAATATTTTTTGAATCGTCTGCATCAATGACTATAGAATCGCTGCGCGATTTTTGCGGAACAGTAGCGATATCGAATTGACTATCATTGGGTTGAATTTTATCTGTGTCTCGACGCTGACGAGACAGATAGTTTAATGTCGTCCGGCGGGTGATCACGGCTAACCAGGTAGAAAGCTTGCTGCGTCCCTGAAACTGGCGTAGACCATTCATATTTCCCTGAAACAGAGCCGCCATCACTTCAGCTCCACAATCTTCCACGAGTTCAGAGGCTGGCACCATCCCACACTCGCGACAGGTGGAGAGTATTCGGCTGATGATCAATTTATCATATCGGCTGACAAATTCTCTCCACGTATGCGCATCTCGCTTAAGCAACAACAAGATGAATTGGCGCTCTTCCTGATTTACAGCATCCGGACTCTTTTGGGAGTGTATCCCCGTTTCTTTCTCCTTTGACGGTCCCCTGGAGGGCACGTCACTTGGTGAATCATCATTTAGTGGAGAATCTGTAGATGTCATTTAAGTGATTTATTCAATCGATCTCAATATATCGACAAGCCCGTCTGCCACCGAAATTGTTTTGATAGAAATTGCTGTAAACAACTAAATGAGAATAAATCTGCCAACCGCACAAATTATCTTATGCGGTTGACAGACTGTATACAAGAATATCTTTCTCTTCTCTTATCCCCCAAAGGCGTTACCAATCGCGTTTTTCTCACGTTGCAACGTAGTTCTCAAGTCTGAAATCGCATCTTCACAAACATTATTTACCCGGCGAGCCAGTTGTGGTGCCCCCATGCTCACAAGTTTATCAATACAAGCATTACAAATTCGATTCACACGATTCGCACAATTTTCTGTCCGAGTTGTTGCCGACCGAATGCATTCCCTGGCAGCATCCCGAGCCGCTCTTTCCTGTCCATCAGCCAGCAACCGACGGATCTTTTGGACACACTCAGCAGTTTCATCAGCAGCTGCACTCTGGCAGCGTTCGACAACTCCATTCACATTACCAACACAACGTGCAGCAATATCTTCTGGAGAGGTATGAGCAAAAACCGTAGTAGTCACCATCATCATCAGGCCCAAAGCAGCACTACATGCAAATAAAAATCTCATAGAATTGATCTCCCTCAGGTTAAGTTAGTTTGCGCACAGCAAAAGAGCCGAAAAAGCGCGTCATTGATTACGCAATCAAGGTTGATTTACGAAATCGATTAGTAAAATCCGGTACATATACAGGCCTGATTGTCTCTACCGTCTGAACCATTTGTGGGAACAAGTCGTAAATCCGTGCAGATAAAAATAGAAATTCATTGAAATATTCTCAAATAATTGACTCAATAAACTGGGATTCCCCATATGGATCAGCCTGGAACCGCTCCTGGCATGGATTTTCTTTAATGATAACCACTGCGGTCCCCTCGTGGCTAACGTGAAGTGATTTTTCTCCACTTTTGTTGCCCTTCTGTTGCTGAAATCCGGGAATCGGTTCCCGTCGAGTCGTTTGTCAGCGGCGAAATTCTGGTCCTGCGCAGACCTTCCCCGCTGGAACCCTCGTTTTCACTCTTTGTTCCGCTCCCCAATCACGTCACTCTACCAGCGGTGGCGGCAGTGCCAGCCGCGCAATGCGGTCGAGGATCGCGGCGAACAAGTTTCGCGTCACCGCCACTTCGGCCAGTTGAAAGAACACGTACTTCGAGTGCCGGGTCACCTTGGCCCCCATCTTGATCAGCTTCTCCCGCAGTGTCGTCAGCGACCAGTTCTGTACCGGCTTGGGCAAAGCCAGTCGCCGCAGGAAGTTGCCGAGGTTATAAGCTAAGGCGAATAGTTGCAGCCGCACCTGATTGTCTTTGAATGTGCGGCAGGAGAGCTTCGTCCACTTGATCGCATTCTTGCCCTCCTTGATCCACTGCTCAGCCGTGCCACGACCGTTGTAGAACTTCACAACGTTCTTCGATTGTTTTTTCAAGTTGGTTACGATGAAGCCGACGCGCGGAAACAACTCGCCCGCGTGCCATTCGATCTTCGCTACCACGCGCCGCGCCCGCTGCCACGATTTGGCTTGATACTGGAAGCTTTGATAAAGAACCTTCGGCTTGTGGGAGGGACGACCCACGGGGCGCGTCAGCAGGTGCTCGATTTCTCGCTCTAGCACGGCATTGGACTTGATGCGGATGGCGTATTGGTAGCCCTCGTCTTCCAGCAGTCGCATTAGCTTCGGCAGGGCAAAGGCCGCATCACCGCGAAAGAACTTCGGAATGCTCAAGTGGCGATACCCTTCGATCACCGGCAACAGCACATTCCGCCAGTATTTCGCACTGGCTTTGTTGCCGCGCCGTAGCATGGCCCGCTCCAAGTCGCCGAACTGGTTGAACAGGAACAGCGGATGGTAGCAGAGGCACTCGAAGTGCCCGTTGTAGGCCGTGCCCTGTTGTCGCCCGTAGGTTTCGCTGACCGAGCTGTCCATGTCCAGGATGAGTTCTTTGAGCGGTCGCCGCCGGTGGACGTTGTCGGTCCAGCGTCCGGAGAGCTTCATCAGCGCCGTGAGATTTCGATTTGTGCTGAGCGTCTTCGTCTCGAACCGGCCCACTTCGCTACTCGACGCCGCTTGCTTCTCTGGCTGACTCGCCCTTCCACCGACCACGTGGCGTAGCGCCGGGTCCACACACAACCGTTCGGCGTCATTGACATCGTCGTAACCTGCCAGTCGGCTGTAGATCGATTGGCGTAACAGTGGCACGAGCTGGTGCTGCTTGTTGCGGCCCTGACGTGAATCGGTCAGCACATCTGCGCCCTGTTCCGTCAGCCCAAGCGCTTCATCCAGTTCCCGGTAGGCCAGCAGTCCCGCATCGGTGGTGACCTGATTGCCACAGAACTTGAGCTTCAAGCGGCGATCAAAACCGACCCGTAAATCCTCGTTTTGGCTGTCACCCATCGGGTTCCCCTGTCACCTTGGCATGTTGAGCGTCCAAACCCCTGTTTTTCAAGGGCTTGGCGCAAATTACGTGCCAAAGTGTGGGAAGTCATCTGGGAAATGCGGGTTAATAGTGAATGGCTAGCCGAACGATTAGTTAATCACTTCTGACATCGTAAATG
>NZ_CALEMX010000600.1 GCF_937910335.1 uncultured Gimesia sp.
TTTGCTTTTCCACAAACTCAAAAAAACTATACGCAGTGAATCCATTAAAAGGCACGCTTCATATTTGGGATATATCCAGTGCCAAACACGAAAATCAATTAAGCATCAATCGGTCCGTTCAATTGACTCAGTTGGTTCCCCTTGATGAGAATATCATCTTTATAGCAACCCTAAATGGAGATGTCTGGAATCTCAATCTCAAAAAGAAAAAGCTATCGCTTTTACACAAGCCGTCCATTAATGATCGTGATCCGCTCTATATTCATTCTATGGTTTTTGATCAGAAAAGTTCACAGTTGAATCTGATCCGAGGCAATGGTTCGGTCGAGTTTTTGGGATATCAGGGAGAGCAAATAACAAAAGTAACAAGAATCGAGTTAAAGTATGATGTACGATGTGCCGCTTTTTCGAAGGATTTTGCCAATTTTGCAATTGCTGATTGGAACAACAATGTGAACGTCCTGCTAACGAACGATTCGAAACCTGTTCGGAAAATAAAATTGGATGAAAATATTTATGATCTCGCTTTCGGTCTTACAAAGGATTTATTAATTATATCGCAAGATGTCGGAACATGTTTGGGTATTAATACGAAAAATGCACAGGTGAACTGGTAGATATCCTGCAGATCACTCTTATTAAAAACTCTTATTTCTGAGGATGGAAATTACATTTATGTTTTGGTAGGAAGAATCAGAAAGATGCGGTCCAAGACGGGCACTGCTGCTTTTCATATTCACCGAATTTCAGATGGGCGATTGGTATATCAGCAGAAATTAAAAGGAGATATGCCTAAAGCTCTAGAAGTCTCTCCAGATGGTAAGTTCGTTGCGACTCTATCTGAGGGTGAAATCAGTCTTTGGGAAATTGAATCCGAATCACAAAACTGATAAAGTATCACGTCTCTAAACTACGGGCAAAAATTTCAAAACGTGACATCGTTTCGAAGGGGCGAGCTATGCGACAGCAATTCAAAAAACAGCGGAAGTGTCATTCGACCTGGTCGCTTTTTCAAACTGCCTGTTTGTGTTCGTAGGAGTTGCTGTCTTGAATGATCAGCTGGTTACGGCCTTTTTTCTGTGATTTGGCCAATGCATGTAAACCACGGTCCAAGACCAGTTCTGCCGAGTCACCGGGAACGCACGAAAGATAAGCAAGACTGGCCGTTACTACGACTTCCGGGCTATTTGTTTCCAGACGGAAATGGTGATGACGAATGGCGTCACGGATGATTTCCGCATGGGTTTGACCCTCATCGATGGAAACGCCGGGAAACAGAATTGCGAGCGTGTCTGAGTTCCAAATGCAAATGACATCTTCATCTCTTACTTTATGTAAGATCAGACGAGAGATCGTTTTCATAAACTTGATCGGGGCCATGATTCCAAAACGTTCTTTAAGCTGTTCATACTGATTCATTTGCACTAGCAGCAGGCCACTGTTCAGATCAGTTGATGTTCCTGCGAGTAACATCATTTCCAGATTGGCTTCAAAGGCTGAAGTGTTTGGCAGCTTTAAATGTGTTTGTTCTGGTTGAAACACCCACTGCATTGCCGGAAAGTCCTGGGTTTTCTTTTTTTCTGGAATGATTTCAGGCGGTCTTTGTTTCTGATCCGCAACTTTCCGTTCAATTACTCGATTAATTAAGTCCAGCAAGTTAGTGCGTTTTTTGGTGAGTTCGTTCGTTTGCTCTTTCGTCAGCATCAGTCCCGGAAACTTCTCTAGCAACAGGCAGGCGGATTGCGCTGTATCCAGAGCCTCTTTCACATGCTGAAAACAATTTTGAATATGTTTTTTCGCGCGGCGAAAATCGCGTGCAGGAGCGCTCTTGCCGAGAAAGTAACCTGCCGTAAAACCCAGAATGACGGCTACCAGTAATCCGGCACCGAAACAAATCAGAGCTTCATTCGAGAGGGCATACAAGGATGCTAATACGATAGTTTTCATGCATCTGTTCCTGAACGGGAAGCAAATACGTTTCTCTCTGGGGAGAGTAAACTGTGGTTGTCAGAGACTCATTATTAGTCAGAGGTGACTCAACGCGTAGAAAACTATTTTAAGTTCTACACAAATGAAGCTTAGTACACAGTTCTGAGGGATGTGTCCTGCAAATTAGTGTGGGGCAGGAAACGGGAGTGGGGTTGTTATGAATGTGTCGGTAATGCGGTTGATCAGATCATAATTCGATGCTTAGAGCACCTGAAATGAAGTGCGAAGCTTATTTTCTTTCGCTGGTTTCTGCAGGTCCTGCCTGTACGGGAGCCGCCTTTGCTTCGAGAAATTCAAGACTCAGGACAATGTCTGTATCCCGATTAGCCAACTGATCGACCAGTTTTTCATCCACGGTAAAGACGAATGAAATCTGTCTGCCGGTGGGAGCCGTACACAGGTAATAAATCCATTGCACGGGTACTTCATTTGACTTGCCGGCCACTGTGACTCGGTGAATATATCTTCCATCCTCAGGAGAGAGGTTTTCCGCTTTGAGAATTTGGACCAGCTTCTTGCCTAGAGAGGTACGAATATCCTGCTGGAACTGTTCCTCTGAGGTATGGCTGCCCGGTTTGACGGATGGGATTTTTGAGATGTTGACTTGCGCGATCAGACTCCCTTTATCGAGCAACCTTAAGACGGCAACCTGACCTGTCTGATGAAAGACATACCAGTCTCGCGGGAGAAGTAATCTTACATTCCAGGGAGGTTCGAAACTCAGAAATCGAGCTTCCGGTTTTGTTTCCAGCGGGATGGTCTCTAGAACTTCATCGGTCAGTGGTCCTGGTGTCTTCGTCAGTGTACGATCCCATTTTACTTTGGCAGTGACATTCATTCCCGGACTGACAGAACCAACAGAGCGTTTTTCTGTTTGTTCCATTTCCAGATGGCTGATGAAATTTTCCTGGCGCTGAAACTGAAGCATGCCTGTGATTGAGATTTCTGTTTGCGCGCCGACAGTGGCGCCGTCTATTTTTCCCTGAAAGCTGATCTGAGCGACATCTGCTTCCACAGATTCCAGTTTGCAAGTCAATTCCGACTTCAAAACTGCTTCGAGCCCTGTCAATGACTGAAGTACCCATCGATCGGGTGTCCAGACTTCACCTACTTCTACATCCGATTGAGGTAAGAGTGCTATCACAGGCAGGCTATCTCCCGGAGAGTTGAGCAATTCCAATTCTGATGGCATGAGAGGTCCGGTGGGGGAATGTAAGGCCAGGCCTTCTGAAGTGCCTTCCGCGACGATCATGCGATTTTTATCTCGACCGCGGGCATATGTTTTCTGCCCCTGAACATCAATCTTTGCTGTGGCGGATTCGTAATAGCGTAGTGATCTGAGTGATTCTGCATCACGCCCTGTTCCGGGGAGTCTTCGTTCCAGATACTGAAGCTTGCCTTCTACATCGAGCTTGAGTGATCGTGCCTTTCCCGATTTGATTGCTGTTTCCAGTTGACCTTCCACTTTGATGGTGGAATTGACATTAAACGTGCGGCTGTCTTTGATCGGTTCACTGAATTCGTAGGTTTCTGCAAAAGCGACTTCCAAATCCCAACAGAGGCTGGTTGTACTCACAGCAAGAGAAAGGCAGAACAAACTTAGAATCCGTGAGTGAAAAACAGTATTCATTGAAAACATTCGGAAAGCTCCGTAGATCAAGCATCCATACTGATTGGAGAATGAAAGAAGGGGAATTATTCGTTTACTGTTACTTTTGTCTGTTCAACCATCTCACGAGCAGTTGCTATAATTCCAGCAACATCCAGCCCGAGGTCGATCAGTAGTTCGTTTCGATTACCATGTTCGATGAAGCGGTCAGGAATTCCGAGTCGTTTGAGATGGCTTGTGTTGAGTCCGGCATCGTTAGCCGATTCCAAAACGGCTGAACCAAAACCGCCACAAAGTGTACCCTCTTCGATGGTAATCACAAAGCCCGATTCCTGAATCGCCTGATTGATTACATTTGTGTCTATTGGTTTGGAGAATCGGGCATTGATCACACCGATATCGAGCCCTTCCTCGCGGAGTTTTTCCGCGGCCTGGATACAATTGGTAAAGAGGGAACCAAATGCGATGAGCATGCCGTCTTTACCCCAGACATAGACTTCTGATTTTCCAAGCTCGATGGGTGCAACATCCCTCTCGACGGAATCAGCGGGTGCTTTCGGGTATCGAATGGCCGTTGGTCCCTGATGCTGCAGCGAGAAGTTAAGCATAGGTTCGACATCCCGGGCATCTCCGGGGGACATCATTACGAGATTGGGGAGGCACCTCATGAAGGTGTTATCAAAGGCTCCGTGGTGAGTGGGTCCATCTTCGCCCGCGATTCCGGCCCGGTCCATACAGAATGTAACGGGTAGATTCTGTAACGCCACTTCCTGGAAAATGTGATCGAAGCTGCGTTGCAGGAACGTGCTGTAGATGTCAACAACGGGCCGCAACCCTGATTTGGCCATGCCTCCTGCAAAAGCAACCGCATGTGCTTCACAAATCCCGGTATCAAAAAATCGATCGGGGAATCCATCACGAATTTTTCCCAGTTTGTTTCCAGCACACATTGCCGCTGTAAGGACAACCACTTTTTCATTCTCGGTCATTGCTTGAAAGATCGAGCTGCTGATTACATCGGTAAATGATTTGGATGTAGTGCTGCCGGGCTGTTCGGCAGCCACAATTTCATTTTCTTCATTGCGCTGGAAGGGTGCCGGCGCATGAAATGAGACGGGATCATTAGTAGCCGGTTCAAAGCCATGCCCTTTTTCTGTTAACACATGCAAGAGGACAGGTCCTTTGATGTTTTTGATCATCTGCAGGTAACCGGAAAGTTCTTCAATATTATGACCATCCACAGGTCCAATATAGCGGAAGCCCATTTCTTCAAACAGAATTCCCCCGTGCAGAAAACCTTTCACAGCTTCCTTGAAGCTGCCCAGCGTATGTTCCATCGATTCGCCGACGACAGGAACTTTATTTAATAACCAGGAGACATCCCGTTTTAAACCATTATAGAACGGGGCCACACGGGCTTTGTCGAGATATTTGGCCAGTCCTCCGACACGTGGGCAAATTCCCATTTTATTATCATTGAGAATGACGAGGACATCTTTATTCAAACCGGCAGCATTATTCATGGCTTCGAACACGATACCCGAAGGCAGGGCACCGTCTCCAATGATGGCCACCGATTTGCGGTCTGATTCACCTGTCAGATCATCACCGGCTTTCATGCCGAGGACTGTTGAAACGCTGGCCCCTGCGTGTCCCGTCATGAAGAGGTCGTATTCACTTTCTTCAGGATTGGGATAACCCATCAGCCCACCTTTGCGGCGGATTGTTGAAATTTGAGGGTAGCGACCGGTGAGTAATTTGTGGGGATAGATTTGATGTCCCGTATCCCAGATGAGTCGGTCATGTGAAAAGTCGAATGCGATATGCAAGGCAATGCAGAGTTCTACAACCCCGAGGTTACTGGCGAAGTGAGCTGACCGATCTTCCACGACGGTACATAAGACTTCACGAATTTCTGCAGCCAGTATTTCGAGTTCACTCCCGGATAAAGTTTGCATATCAAGCGGTGACTTGATCCGCGGTAGAATTTCGATTTTCATCAGTGGTCTCGTTCCAATATAAAATGGGCCAGTTCTTCCAATCGTTGGCCGTGGCTCCCTAGTGGGGCGATCGAGAGGCACGCTTCGTCAATCAAATTTTGAGCGCGCCGGCGACTTTCATCAAC
>NZ_CALEMX010000601.1 GCF_937910335.1 uncultured Gimesia sp.
GCTACCCAACGCATTCGTGTATCAGTATCCTCATAGAAAGTTTACTTAAGTTCGTAAAAGTTTGCCGGCCTGGAAAATGATATTTTTGAGACCGTGCCCTGATAAACCATTTTTTGCTCGAAATTTTTGATTCAAAGTATTATTACTAGATGCTATGGCTGAGATAGAAGAAGAACAACCTGATCAATTGCTACAAGGTTCTCCTACGTTGCAGGCGGAGCGTGTGGTATTTACCGGAACGCTTGCCTCAATGACACACCAGCGTGCCTGGGAGTTCGTGGAATTACATGGGGGTCAGGCTGCGCAGCATGTGAGTCGGCAGACGACACTTCTGGTAGTGGGGGAAGAGGGTTGGCCTCTTGAGGCTGATGGTTCTCCTTCGGTGAATTTAACTCAGGCACAAGAGTTAATTGCTGAGGGAGTTCTGATTCAGATCATTAAGGAATCGGACTGGCTGGCGTTGATTGAATTGCGCGATCCGGGTGCGATTGGGGGTCAGCTTTTTACACCGGCGATGTTGACCGAAATGTTGAATGTTCCGGTTAGTACCATTCGTCGCTGGGAACGTCAGGGTTTGATCAAGCCGGTTCGCAAGATTTTTCGTCTGCCCTATTTTTCATTTCAGGAAGTGGCGAGTGTTCGACGCCTTTCTGCATTACTTGAATCGGGTGTGAATCCGCGGGAACTGGAAAACAGTCTGCAGCATCTGGGGAAATTCTTTAACGAAGTCGATACGCCACTTTCTCAATTGACGCTGCTATCGCAGGATGCGCAAGTGTTATTGAAAGATGATCGGGGTTTGATTGATCCGCGTCATGGGCAACGGGTCTTTGATTTCGGGACGGAAGAAACCGCAGTGCCTGAATTGGCGGATGAAGAATCGTTCGCGGGAACGATCGAATTTACGGAACATCTGAAATCATCGGAGTCTGAAGACCGCAGTTCGGACGAATGGTTTCATGAAGGCTGCCGTTTCCTGGATGCGGGCGAAGCAAAGGCGGCGATTGAAGCGTTTCGATTGGCATTGCTGGGGCAACCAGATATGCCCGAGGGACATTTACATCTTGCGGAGGCCCTGTATCTGAGTGGAAATACGGAGGGTGCTCTTGAACGCTATTATGCGGCTGTGGAATGGGATCATGATTATATCGAAGCCTGGACGCAGTTAGGGTGCTTGCATAATGAGTTGGGGGATGCAGAGTCGGCGTTGCATGCATTTGAAATCGCGCTGCAAGTGCATCCTGATTTTCCTGATGCGCATTTACATATCGCCGAAGTGCTGAATCAGATGAATCGAGTGGAGGAAGCGGTTCCGCATTGGAAGGTTTATCTGGACTTTGATGAACTGGGGCCGTGGGCCGATTTGGCACGACAGCGGTTGCAGGAATATGATGACGATCAGGTTGAACTTCAGTTTCCTTAGATCTTTCAGTCCTAAATTACGGAAGTTGTTGACCGTGATTCGAATGAAATTGCTCTTTTCTTCGCTGCGCCTCTCCTTATCATTGTTGCTCGGATCTTTCTCAAAATAACTTGCTTCCCGAACGTGTTGAAGTTATGTTGTTATTTTGACACCAAAATAAAACTAATGCAGATTGGAAAATACTCCCGATGAAAATTGAACGCATCGAAACCGTGGTGTGTCATGCCCGCATGCGAAACTGGGTGTTTGTGAAAGTGATCACAGATCAGCCCGGTTTGTTTGGCTGGGGAGAGGCAACACTGGAATGGCATACTCGGGGAATCGTGGGGACGATTGAGGATTTGTCTCAATTGTTCATTGGTGAAGATCCGCGTCGCGTTGAGCATCTCTGGCAGATGATGTGGCGACAACATTTCTGGCATGGAAGTGGTGTGACGCGATCAACGGCAATTTCCGGAATTGATCTGGCGTTATGGGATATTCTGGGAAAAATTCACGGGGTGCCCTGTCATCAACTTTGGGGAGGTCCGGTTCGGGATTACATTCGATTGTATTGTCATCTGGGAGGTGGCAATATGGAATCGTTTTATCAGACTTCGACAGACAACGCGGCTCAATTTGCAGATCTGGCTTTACAGGCGGTGGCTGACGGATTCACTGCCTTCAAATCGATGGCGGTTCCGCCGACGATGCCTCTTGAAGGTTTGAAACCGATTAAAGCAGCCGATGATTGTGTGGCCGCGATGCGGGAAGCTGTGGGAGATGATATCGATATCATGGTGGACTGTCATGCCCGCCCTTCACCGGCGATGGGAATGCAGTTTGCTCAGGCGCTGGACCCTTATGGATTATATTTCTTCGAAGAACCGTGCTGGCCGGAATCGATTGAGAGTCTGGCGAAGATCAATGCAGCTGTGACGACGCCGATTGCAACTGGCGAGCGATTAACACATCTGGCTGCCTTTCGCGATTTGTTTGAAAAACGGGGCTGTGAGATTTGCCAACTCGATTTGACTCACTGTGGTGGATTCACGGAAGCGCGGCGGATTGCGGCTCTGGCTGATGCGTATCGGATCTCACTGGCACCTCATAATCCACAAGGCCCTGTCAGTACAGCGGCTTCACTGGAGTTTGGTTTTTCTCAACCGAGTTATATCATTTGTGAATCGGTGCATGATGATGTTCCCTGGAGACAGGATGTTGTTGAAGAAGGGTTTGTGATTGATTCTGCAACGCGCACGGTCAAGCCGAATCAGAAGCCGGGGCTGGGTATTTCGATCAATGAAGCAGAGGTTAAAAAACATCCGTTTGAGCAGGAAACTGTGCAACGAGTGTTTTATCAGGATGGTGCGGTGGGGGATTGGTAAGCTGGTTGCATGATATTTGTGATATCAGACTTCATCCCCTGATTTGAAGTGACACACAGAGTCTTTCGTAAAACTGGAATTCGCATGAGTGAACAACGATTACAGGCAGCAACGCAGTCGGCGTTTCAAGGACAGATTGGAGTGGCGACGGTTGATATTACGCCGCCTGTGGGGATCTATGCTCGCAACTGGGGCGCTGCCAAGCATGACGTGGCTGATTCGATACATCGTCGTTTGACTTTGAATGCATTGGTAATGTCTGCGGACGATGCAGAGAAGCCTGTTATTTTTCTCGATGCTGACTTGGGCTGGTGGCGTTCTCTTTTAATGTTCAATCGGTTTCAGTCACGACTTCTACAAGAGTTAGGGTTAACGGAAACGGATTTAATTTTTGGTTTAAGTCATACCCACGCCTCACCACCACTGACTGATCCCGATCCCGATTTACCGGACAGTGAGTCATTGGCGGAATATCTGGAAACGGTTTATCAGGCTTGTGTCGTTGTGGTGAATGCAGCGCGGGAGAATGCTTCGGAAGCGGTTCTGGAATGGAAAACGGGGCGTTGTCAGTTGGCATCCATGCGGGATCTACCTGATCCTTCGACTGAAACGGATCGAATCATCTGTGGCTGGAATCCTGAAGAGCCTGCTGACGATACATTGGTTGTGGGACGGATTACCGATGTGGATGGAAATCTCAAAGCGGTGATTGTGAATTATGCCTGTCATCCGACGACGATGGCCTGGGATAATACCGCGATTTCCCCCGATTATCCGGGCGCGATGCGGGATACGATTTCTGAAGCGCTCGGGGTCCCTGCTCTGTTTATGCAAGGCGCCTCTGGCGATCTTTCTCCGCGGTATCAGTATGTGGGTGATACGGAAGTTGCTGATCGACATGGTCGTCAACTGGCTTATGCGGCGCTGGCGACGTTGGAAGATATGGAGCCTGTGGGGACATGTCTGGAGTATCAGGGGGTAATGGAATCGGGGGCGCCACTGGCGGTATGGCGGCATGTTGAAGTGAAGCCGAGTGGTTTGTTGGACGCATTGAAGTCAAAAGTAACGTTGCCCTTAAAGGATTGGCCTTCGGCTGAAGAACTGGAATTGCAGCGACAAGCATGTTCCGATCGTGCTTTGGAAGAGCGCTTGCGACGTCGACGGAATATTCGTCGTGGGATTGGGGATGGAGAGACTCTGGCGGTACCGATCTGGGTCTGGCGAATGGGAGAGACGATTCTGGTGGGCAGTCCCACGGAAGCGTATTCGATTTTGCAAAAGGAGTTGCGGCGACGATTTCCGGAACGCACGATTGTTTGTTTGAATCTGATTAATGGAACCACCGGTTACTTAGCGCCGGCTGAATTGTACGATCTGGATCTCTATCAGGTGTGGCAGACTCCCTTCGAGCGGGGAGGTCTGGAGATTATGATTGAAGGGATGGCAGACGCGATAGCGCAAATCATCGAAGCATAAACATTGCTGCTGTGGTCGGGGCTGTTAAATCTCATACATTTACACACATCAAGAGACAAAAGGGCCAACGAGATGTCGAAATTGATACAGGGTGTGTTGCCTGTTTTGCATACTCCTTTACAGTCAGACGAGACGATTGATCGTGAATCGTTGCAACGGGAAATCGACTGGTGTTATGAACTGGGTGTAGATGGTGTGTGCGGTGCGATGGTATCTGAAGTGTTACGTTTAACATTTGAGGAACGGTTGGAACTGACTCGTCTGATGTCTGAGATTTCGGATGGACGCGGTGTGGTGATTTCCAGTGTGGGCGCTGAGAGTACACGTCAGGCGCTGGCATTTGCACATCATTCAGCGGATGTGGGCTGCGATGCTATTATGGCGATTCCGCCTGTGATGACGGCGCTTCCGGAATCGGCGTTGTGGGATTATTTCTCTGCGCTCGCAGAACAATGTCATCTGCCTTTGATCGTTCAGGATGCGTCTTCTTATGTCGGGCGAGAAATTTCGATTGAGTTTTATCGAAAACTGCTGGATCAGTTTGGTCCCGAAAAAATTCTTTTCAAGCCGGAGGCGGCTCCCATTGGTCCCAACCTGTCTGTGTTACGTGATGCGACTGAAGGACGGGCCCGCATCTTTGACGGTTCCGGAGGGGTTTTGCTGGTCGATGCGTTTCGTCGGGGAATTAGTGGGACGATGCCGGGCGTCGATTTGCTGGATGGGATCACGGGATTGTGGCGCGCGCTTCAGGCCGGCGATGAAGCCGCCATTTACAGGATTTATTTTCCGATCTGTGCGATTGTGGCTTTGCAGTTACAGGCGGGATTGGATGGGTTTCTGGCGATTGAGAAATATTTGTTAGTCAAACGCGGCATCTTTACATCGGAGCAGCGCTGCACGCCTCATTCCTGGGATCTGGATGACGAAACGAAGGCGGAAGTGGATCGGTTATTCGAATTATTAATGCAGTCTTTATAACACGCTGAATGGAGTCGTCTCTCCGAGGAGAATAGTTCGTGACCGAATCGGAACATCAAACGCAGGCTGAGCCGAGCACATTAAACGGGAATTCGGTGGATGAACGGCCAACTCATGCACGCTATCTGGTGATGGTGTTTTTGTGTTTGATTGCCGCGATTGCTTATATCAGCCGGAATGCGATTTCGGTTCCTGCAGATCTGATTCAGAAAGAACTAGGTATCAACTCTCTCCAGATGGGCTGGGTACTGAGTGCTTTTTTCTGGAGTTATGCTTTGTCTCAAGTTCCCAGCGGTTGGATTGGCCATATCTGGGGAACACGACGTGCGTTGACTGTGTTTGCCATTTTGTGGTCGATTGCGACGGCGCTTACCGGTGTTGTAATCGGCTTCTGGACTCTGATTGGGGCACGGCTTATTTTTGGAGTCGCGCAGGCAGGTATTTTTCCTTGTGCTGCAAATACGCTTTCGAAATGGATACCGGAATCACGGCGTGGTTTTGCGAGTGGTCTTTTGGGAAGTTTTATGTCGATTGGCAGTGCCGTGGGAAGTTTTGTGATCGGTGTGCTGCTGGTTGGTTTTGAGTATTTTGGTTGGACTATTATTCCTGCGATTCCCTGGCGGGAGTGTATGGTGATTTTTGCAGTGCCGGGAGTTTTGTGGGCGGTATGGTTTTATGGCTGGTTTCGGGATCGACCGGAAAATCACTCAGGAGTGAATGCGGCTGAATTGCAATTGATTCATGGGCATTCAAAGTCCTTATCCGAACCGACCAAGGTAGAAGATTCCTCTGCAGTGGAACCGGGAGAACCGACACCCTGGGGGAAAATACTGACGAGTTTTTCGATGTGGATGATTTGCGGACAGCAATTTTTTCGAGCCGCTGGTTATATTTTTTATGTAACCTGGTTTCCGCGCTATCTGCAGGAAACACGGGGAATCAAATTGTCAACTTCGGGCATCTTAGCGAGTTTGCCTTTGCTGTCATTTGTAGTGGGAACCGCTTTGGGTGGCGCCACAGTGGATTGGGTCTTACAACGAACTCAAAGCCGTCGCTGGAGTCGGCAGGGCGTTGCGGTGACTGCGATGCTGGGGTGTGCGGTTTGTACTCTGTGTGCTTATTTTATCCAAGATATGAAGTTGGCGATGGCGTTGATTTCGGTGAGTACTTTTTTTGCAGGACTTGGTGGATCGTGTGGTTATACCGTTACGATTGATAAAGGGGGCCAACACGTCGCGCCGATTTTCGGAATGATGAATATGGCGGGGAATCTGGGGGCGGCCTTATTGCCTGTGATCGTAGGCGCCTTATTTCATGCGAAAATTTATGCCCCTGTGTTGGTCTTGATCGCGGGGATTTATGTTGCAGCCGCACTTTGTTGGGTGTTTCTGAATCCCAACGGAACGATTTTTGAGGAAGCGGATTCTGTGAGATCGTCTTGAACGAATACCTGAGTGAATACAGCAAAACGGAGTTTAATTCAAACTCCAGTAGATGACGTAGCCTCCTACCACGATGGTATAGCAAAACGTACAGACGAGCATTGTTGTGAGAAACTTCCCTGCTTTGGCGTCTTCCGTGGTCATGGATTCGATTTCTACATCTGTATAAGGCAATAATTGATCTGCCTGTGGCGCGGAAGCGGCATCTGAATCATTCATAGTAATAATTTCGCTTTAAGTTGAAGTTAGAATATCTTGATTATTTTTCGAGGAGTTCCTGTAACAAGTTACTGGATGGATAAGGATGGCCGCAATGTTGGACGAAGGCTTCGCCGTAAGCAACGCCGATTTCTTTTCCGCGGGCTGCAGACCAGCGTTCGGCTCCTTCCATATATTCGTCGAGGCCATGCTGTTTTCTGAGCCAGGCCCGCTGACTTTCGTGGCAGGCCAGCATTTTCATTTTGAGTTCGAATGTTTCTGAGATATCGAGAATGAATTGTGGTTTGATCGGATTGCCGAAATAGTCACAACCTTCGATGGGATCAACATAATAGAGATGAGGAATTTTTTCGGTGGGAGTCGCGGGTTGATATTGATGGGTCGTGTAATTCGGAGCGGAAGCGCCGAAACAAGCATCTCTGACGAGTCGACTGGTCATTTCATGATCGCTCATGTAATCGACGGGAGGTGCTGTGAGAACGATATCCGGACGGGCTTTGCGAATTGCTTCGGTGACGCGTTGTCGGGAATCCTGATCGACGACAATGGACAAGTCTCGAAATTCGAGACACATACAATCGGCTCCCAACAGGTCGGCTGCTTTTTGTGCTTCGGCGCGGCGGACATTGGCGATTTCGACCGGTCCCATTTCCGCACTTCCGCAATCGCCGGCGGTCATTGTGGCAACGGTGATATGGCATCCCAGATTTTTTAAACGGGCTAATGTGCCTGCACATTGAATTTCAATATCATCCGGATGGGCGTGAATCGCGAGAATTCGTAGTGATTCTGGCTGATTAACCATGAAAATTTCTCTCTCTGTCGAATTAGGTCTAATAGATACTGGCCTGCGTTTCGTCTCATCAGTTATAATAAAGATTCATAAAAAAATCACGCACACCGGGTCTACTGTTCGTGTGATTACATTAACTGGCTGGTTTAACTCAGTGGAATCGAATCTAGATGATCGCGATTTTGAGAGTGAGTCAGTCCGCTTTATTCTTGCTTAACAGGTTAAAAACGTCTGATGGCTATTGATACCGCACGTAACGTTCATGTTACTCCGAAATCCAAATTTGTGAGACATACGAAAGTCCCTACTTTGATTTTCGAAACGTCTTCCGAGTTGGCAAAGTACGTTGCCTCCGTGGTAGCTGATTTAGTTCGTTCCAAAAATGAATCAAAAAAGCCCACCATTTTGGGATTACCTACAGGATCGACGCCCTTGGGCGTGTATCGCGAGTTGATTCGTCTGCATAACGAAGAGGGGCTCGATTTTTCCAATGTGGTTACGTTCAATCTGGATGAATACTGGCCGATGGATCCGACTTCGATTCATAGCTATCACAAATTCATGTGGGAGAATTTTTTTGATCATGTGAACATCAAGCCAGAAAATATTCATATTCCCCGAGGCGATATTGCTGCTGAAGATGTGGATGCTTTCTGCGAGGAGTATGAACGAAGTATTGAGCAGTTTGGTGGTCTGGATTTGCAATTACTGGGAATTGGCCGTTCGGGGCATATTGGTTTTAACGAACCGGGAAGCGCGCGGAATAGTTTAACTCGGCTGGTGAATCTCGATCCTGTGACGCGACGCGATGCAGCCAGTGGTTTTTTCGGCGAAGACAATGTTCCACATCATGCGATTACGATGGGTGTGGGCAGTATTTTAGCGGCGAAAAAAATAATCATTATGGCATTGGGCGAACATAAAGCCTCTGTTGTCAAGCGTGCTGCAGAACAGGAAGTGACCGACGAAGTTTCTGCGAGTTTTTTACAGACTCATACGAATTCTCTGTTTGCCGTTGATAGTGCAGCGGCTGCTGAGTTGACGGCAGTGAAAACTCCCTGGATTGTAGGGAATATTGAATGGACGACTCAACTTGCGAAAAAAGCAGTGATCTGGCTTGCTGAGCAGGTAGAAAAACCTCTATTGAAGTTGGAAACGGAAGATTTTCTTCACAATCATCTGCACCAGTTGATTCATAAATACGGTTCTGTTGCACAAATTCGTCAGCGTGTATTTGATGAATTACTGGATGGAATCTGTACGAAACCTGCGGGTACTGATCCCCAGAAAGTAATCGTTTTCAGCCCGCATCCGGATGATGATGTGATTTCGATGGGCGGCACGCTGATTACCCTGGCGGATCAGGGTCATGAAGTTTATATCGCTTACATGACGAGTGGAAACATTGCTGTTTTCGATCATGATGCATTGCGTCACATCGATTTTGTATTGGAATTTCATAAGCTGTTCCATGCTGAAGACGAAGCCGTTTTGACACACTTAGCGAGTCTCAAAGAAAGTATTGAAAATAAGAATGCGGGAGATCTTGATACTGCAGAGATGTTGGGTGTGAAAGGTTTGATCAGAAAGACCGAGGCTACAGCCGGTGCGGAAGTCGCCGGTGTTTCCAAAGAGTGTATCCGATTTCTAGATCTGCCTTTCTATCGCACCGGTCAGGTTTCAAAAAAACCAATTGGTGATGAGGATATCGAAATTGTCGCCGACCTGCTGCGAGATATTAATCCGCAACAAATTTATGTGGCGGGTGACCTTTCTGACCCGCATGGAACACACCGGGTTTGTGCAGAGGCGATTATTAATGCTGTAGATGTTGTCGCCAGCGAAGGCATCGCTCCCGAGTTCTGGATGTATCGCGGTGCCTGGGAAGAGTATGATCCGCACGAAATCGAACGGGCTGTCCCTCTCAGTCCTGAGGTGGTTCTCAAAAAACGCGAAGCCATTTTCAAGCACGAGTCACAAAAGGACAGTGCCTTTTATCCTGGTAGTGACAAACGGGAATTCTGGGTGCGAGCGGAAGATCGAACTCGTAATACCGCAAAGGTTTACAATCAATTAGGCTTGCCGGAGTATTTCGCCATAGAAGCCTTTAAGCTGTATCATGGCGATCTTTGAGGGTTCGGGAGAGTTAACAAACAATGATAATTCTGACCTCATTCCATGCTGCTTCGAAAAACCTTTCTGAAATCGCGGCCCAGATTGTAATTTTTTCCAGCTTCGTATTGCCATAATTGTGGATTTTGGCATAAAACTCGTCAGTTAAAGTGCTTTGGATAGTATTTTGCTGAGGGAATGGCAGAGTTCCATCTTAGAATATTCGCTTCCTCGGTTTTTTCAGATAGTAACAGACTCTCAAAGGAAGGAGAGCAAAAGGCCATGAGGCATCGACATGAAATCATCGTAGCTATAGCGGGTTTGCTATTGTTGGCTCAGTTTGGTTGTGGTGACGGAAATTCTTCTGCAACACAATCGACGGGTAAACAGGTCGACGGAAAGTTAGATGGGGCGGGTGGTGATTCTCAACAGACCGCATTACCGACGGCATCAATCTCTCCGGTTTCTCAGTCCAGTCAAGCAACAAAAAGCCAGGTTGGTGTAATTAAGACTGCCAGTTTGCAGCGCGAGCAACTCGATATGGATGATCTGGATAATGGATCCAGTTCTCTGGCTAATGAAGAAGTTAAAATTGAGAAACTGAAAGCTGATTCTGCAGAGTGGAAAGTGCGAGAGATCACTCGACTGCGAGTTCAGGCACTTCCTAAGACTGAGGATGTCGACGATCTGAAAAAATTTCGCGCTGAACGAAATAAGAAAATCATTCAGTTGGCAATGGAGGCGGTCAAACAAACTCATGCTGATAAAGAAAAACAGCGTTTGTTTACCGTAGGTGTTCGTCATCTGCTGGATGCGCATCTCCAATTGGCTCTACAGGGAGATCAGGAAAGTATCGATGCTTTATATGATCATTCAGAATCGCTATTTAAACGCGATCCCCATTCACTGGCTGCTGCCGATGCCGGATATACAGTAGCTAAATTTTCTAATACGAGTGCACAACAATATGCGATGCAGGAACCGCGGTGGATTGAAGAGTTTGTTAAGCAGTCCCGCTTATTTGCATCACGATTTCCTAAGGAAACGATTCGCGCACCGCAACTGTTGCAGGCTGCTGCTCAAACCTGTCAATTATACGGTTTGAATAAACAGGCCCTTGCCTGCTGTCTAGATCTGGAACTCAAGTATCCTAATAGTAGCGAGGCCGCTCAGGTTGCTGGACTTACGCGGCGTTTGAGATTGAAAGGCCAACCTCTGCAGCTAGCGGGAGAAACGATTGAAGGTGGATTTGTTTCGATTGATGATTACAAAGGGAGCGTGGTGCTGGTCGTTTTCTGGGCCACAACTGCCAAGCCTTTTATTGAACAACTGCCTGAGATTCAGTCACTATCAAAAAAATACCGTAAGTACGGGTTTGAGATTGTGGGTGTGAATCTGGATGAAGACGAACCTGCCATTGATGCATTTCAGGAAAAAACATCACTCGATTGGAGGCAAATATTTTATTCTGCCCGCGATAAACGGGGCTGGAATAATCCTGCAGCAGTTTACTATGGGGTTCGCACGGTACCAACATTGATGTTAGTTGATCATTCAGGTGTGACAGAAATCGTTACATCTGATGCTAAAAAACTGGAAGAGCCGTTGCGGGCATTGCTGCGAAAGAAGACGGCGGCAAACGGGAAATAGTAGAATGATTTCCAGCTAATTCATAAAAACTCCGAAGGTTTGTCCTCAATCTTCGGGGTTTTTTTATTTAATAGACGAGTATTTGTGTTTGACTGAGTTAAGCAGAAATCAGGGGAGAGATGTGGCTGGTTGGAATTTCTGAAGTCGCTCGCCTACTACTTTACTATCTGGCATTAATGTTCCCATGACGGATGCTAAAGCGGTATTTAATTTGGGATCTTTAGCGGTCTGGTATGCCTGGCGAATTGCAGTGATTTGCTCGGAATCAATGAGCAATCCAAATTTCTGAATGTGAAACGCTAACTGCAGCGCGGCAATTTCTTTGACATCGGACTCAAACACTTTGTTAGTGACGACTTTTGCCAGATCCGATTGAGCTGAGCGAGTAGGAATGCCACCTAGGGTGATCAATGCGTTGGAAGCCAAACTTCGATTGGGAACCAGTTGCAGCAAAGGTTTTTCAACCGGGGTCAGGTCGTAAATTTTGCTTCTTTGACTGGATGCAATATGGGAAAGCCAATACAAGGCGGCAGTGCGATATTCTGTTCGCAGATCACCTGTCAGCTGAGGAGTTTTCAAGCTCTGGAGGAAAGGTGTAACTTGTCTTTCGACGTCTTCCGTGTTTTCCGTCTCAACAATATAGTGAACCAGGGGGTAATGCCGGGTAGAATATTCTATTTTATTTTGCAGTCGGAGCGGACCATAAATCAGAATCGGGATATTTGCTGTTCGAGAATCGGCTCTTAGATTGGCGATGGTCTGGGAAAGTCCCCATCGCATAATGTTGAATTGCAAAGCAATAAATTCGACATCCATTCGTTCTGTCGCTGCTTTGAATCCTGCTTTACCGGTTTGAACCGGTTGCGTCAGATATCCCAGTTCGTTAAACACGCCCGCCATCGATTGTGCACGTGGGACACTGGAATCAACGACGATTGCCGCCTGAGATCCTTCACCTAGTAATGAACGGGAAAGAATTGAAATCACTCGTGTTGCACCGGGGAACGGTTTTACAGGATCAAGCTGCATGATGGTTGTTGCTGCAGAAAATTGAACGCGGCGGTCAGGATAATTCAAAGCGGCGATAACGGAAGAGTGTTTATCGAGTTGCTCGTAAAGTAACGTCCGCGAGCCAATTTGCCCCAAAGCTTTCAAGGCAGCAATGGCACTGGGAGTGTGACCCTGCTTCATGGCCAAAGCGAGAACCCGACTTACTGCCTTTGGTCCTGACAGCAGCGCCAGGTTAAATGCCGTCCCCTGTCCTTCCGGGAGTGGATTGTTCCAGCCTGCATAATAGGCATCCATGGCGAGAGCCATTGCCAGATAGAGTGTCTGGACATCTTGACGATCGGGTGACATTTCAAGTGCTTCTTTGGCGAGTCTCAGGCCTCCAATCAAATTGATTTCCTGAGTTGGAAGTTCTTTTTGAACAATTGTCTGTTCTTTTAAATCCCAGGTCCAGATTTTCTGTTTCTCTGATTTATCTTCATGAGTCTGGTAAAGGTGCAGAGCTGCGTTTATCAATTGCAATTGCGCATTGTGGGGGTTGAGTTCTTTGACTTTGCGTGGGTTTGTCTTATAAATTTTTTCCAGCGCCATGCGGGCTGCTCGTTGAACACTTTGTGGTTGGCTTTGCGAGAACGCCGGATTCCAGAGATAAAGTGTGGCTGACGGATCTCCAATATCGCCCAAAACGTCTGCAGCAATTTTTCGGATCTTTTCCGTCGGGGAACGGAGCGCGGCAATTAAAGGTTGAACAACTGGTGCCCCTAATTGAGTCAGTGCAAATGCCAGCTCATCATTCATACCGGGGTCATCGTTTGTACTCAATTTCCTGAGAATGGGAGGTGCAACAATTTCACCTGCCGATTTCAGTTCAATGATGGCAATATTACGCTTTGTGGAAGAACCTGCTAGATCATTGATTAAACCATCAATGCGGGCAGGGTCTGTGGCATAAGCACGAAATGCGGTTTCCATTTTTTTAAGCAGCGTGATGGATTCCGGTTGCAGAGTTTTGTTATTAGCCAATCCAAGAAACGCGGCCGGGCCATGTTTATCGCGGAGTTTCAAAACTGTTTCATTGTCAATATTTGCTTTAATGAGTTGCTCAAGATATGGCTTGGCGGAAGCAGCTTGACCCAGGTCTGTCAGTTGGATTACGGCCTGCAACAATTGTTCTGGAGTCTCGGGTTTGGATAACAGCAAGTCGTTAGCAGAAAGATTTAACAGGGAATTGGATTCTTGAATTTTCGGCGGTATTTTATCTTGTGCCCAGGCGCGTGTTGGCGTGCTAATGGCAAAGAGAAATACCAGCGCAAAAATTGCCAGGATCCGATTGTTTAAAGACATTCAGTCGACTCCGTGTCGTCTTGGTTGTCGGCTATTCAGTTAGGACTATCTTCTGACAGACCGGACCGTTCTTGTCCCGCCTATCCTATAGATAGAATATCTCTCAATGAAATTGATAGAAACAGTCTTAATATACTATTCTTATCACCTTGCCCAAAACAACAGAATTCAATTAATTCGTTTCAAGTCTTTGCAGAAATACAGTGCAAGGTATTCGAATGGACATATTCTCTAAAGTCGTTCCCGTATCAATTATCATCGTTTTTTACAGAGAGAACCGGTCAATCGAACAAAGCGGATAGCCATATCTTTCCAGCTCTCAATGCATTAAAGCTGGCACGAACTCGATAATTGTTATAACCCTACCTTTGAGGACTGGCCTTCTGAACATGGGATGTGCCGGGATTGCTTAACTGTATTTGAGTTAGGATTGTTCTAAGGCGATCAGTTCCTCATAGGTCTCGCGCCTGCGAATTACCTGATAATTACTGCCATCCACGAGGACTTCTGCGCTGCGAGGTCGGGCATTGTAATTACTGCTCATGACAGAGCCGTATGCACCGGCGCTAAATGTACAGAGATAGTCTCCCCGTTTCATGGGCGGCAGATAGCGATCTTTGGCGAAATAATCGCAGGATTCACAGACGGGGCCCACAACATCAGCAGGCTCACAGCCTTCGATTTCCCCTTCGCAATCAAAGGGAAGAGGAACTTCTGGTTTCACTGGCCAGACCCGATGATACGAGTCATACATTGCGGGACGAATGAGATCTGTCATACCACCATCCTGAATATAGAACAGTTTCCCCCCTTCCCGTTTGGTGAAAACAATCTGGCTGATTAAAACACCGGAATTTCCGGCGATAAAGCGTCCTGGTTCTAATGCCAGACGGCAGCCAATTTCTTTGATTGTGGGTACAATGACATCTGCGTAAGTCTGGGCAGAAGGTCCTTCATCGGTTTTGTAACTGATTCCAAATCCGCCTCCGAGATTCAACCAATTGGTGTTATGTCCTTTTTCACGCAGTTGCCTGATGACTTCTGCCCCTTTGATTACCGCCTTGGCATAAGGGTCGGTTGAAAGAATGGGAGAGCCTAGATGCATATGAATTCCAGTGAGTTCGAGCCTTTCATCTTTCAGGACTTTGTCGGCCAATTCTGTGGCCCGTTCGATGTCCATGCCAAATTTGTTACCCTTTTTTCCGGTGGTGGTTTTGTGATGGGTTTTTGCATCGATGTCGGGATTCAGACGCAACGCAACCCGGCCGATACATCCTAGTTCCCGGGCATTGAAGGCGATGGCGTCGAGCTCGGCTTCACTTTCTACATCGAACATTAAGATATCCGCTTTCAATGCCTGGCGGATCTCTTCGTCAGTTTTTCCGACTCCGGCGAATACCACGCGTGAAGTATCGGCCCCGGCCTGCTGAACGCGAAATAATTCTCCCCCTGAAACGACATCAAAGCTGCTGCCGGCATCATTCATCGTTTTGAGCAGGCTCAAATTTCCGTTGGCTTTGACGGAATAACAGATCACTGGATCTACATCTGCAAATGCATCCTGAATTTCTTTCAGGCGACCTAGAAAAGCTGATTTTGAATAGACCCAAAGCGGAGTGCCATATTTTTCTGCCAATTGGGTGACAGAAACATTTTCA
>NZ_CALEMX010000602.1 GCF_937910335.1 uncultured Gimesia sp.
TTGATGTCATCAAATTCTGCATAGCTCCGAACCTTTCACCGGGTTCGGAGCTTTTTTTATAGCCAGCAATATTTCCGCGTCACTTGATCAAAACGCGCAAAAAACAGTTTATATCTTCCAAGTATCGCTTTCTTCAAGACGATACGGTTTCTTAAAATCTTTTTATCGGCGTGAACCTGTCAGTCAGATTCGACGACTGCTACACTTCCCAGAGATGCGTTAAAATGTATTCCAGTCTTTCCAGTCGGGGTTCCGGATGCAAAGTTCACAGCCATTACCGCATTACGATATCCAAAAAACTTATCAATGGAATTACGAGAATGCCCCCGATCCTGTAAAACAGGATCAACGGGCCGTCCCCGGTCGCTGGGCATTTTGTGGTTTGCCAGTTTCTTCTCCCCTGGGAATTCCGGCAGGACCTTTACTCAATGGCAAATGGGTACTCTATTATGCCAGTCTTGGATTTGACGTCTTAACCTATAAAACGGTTCGATCAACATTCCGCGAATGTTATCCGCTACCGAATTTACAACCCGTCGATACGGCTCCGCTCTCCGGAGGCGAACAACGAGTCTCCATTTCAAAAACCATGCAGGGTAGTTGGGCCGTCTCGTTTGGTATGCCATCTGCGCCGCCTGATATCTGGCGGAAGGATGTCGAGCGAACCCGCAAACAGCTTGCTAAAGACAAAATCCTGTCTGTGTCTGTCGTCGGAAGCTTGCAATCGGGCTGGTCCCTGGATGATCTGGCTGACGATTATGCTTTGTGTGCGCAATGGGCCATTCAAAGCGGCGCAGATTGCATTGAAACCAACTTCTCGTGCCCGAACGTATGCACCCGAGACGGTCAACTTTATCAGCAGCCCCAGGCAGCAGCCCTGGTTGCCAGCCGCGTGAAAGAAGTGACAGGTTCAGTGCCCTATCTCATTAAAATCGGACATGTACCTGATAAATCACAGGCACAAGAACTAGTAAAGGCAATCTTACCGTACGCTTCCGGCATCGTGATGACCAATAGCGTAGCATCATCCGTCAGCGATCAAGAGGGAAAACCAATGTTTGGCGGAGAACAGCGCGGCATCTGTGGCAAGGCAACAAAACAGGCTTCTCTCAAACAACTCAAAATTTTTGCACAATACATTCAGGAACAGCCCAATAAAACGGCCCTTCCCGATCTGATCTCCTGTGGTGGAATCAGCTCGGCCATTGATGTCAAAGAGTTTCTTGCTGCCGGCGCACAAGCAACTCATCTGGCAACCGCAGCCATGTGCAACCCGCAAATCGCCAGTCAAATCCGTAAAGAACTTGCTGAACAGAAAGATTGACTGATACTTAAGTAAATAGGCCCGTCAGGCCTGATCAGCAGTTCGGTTTTTTCTGAAACCTGTACTTTGTCGCTCGACCCGAAACCGCGGGTACCGTAAGATGACGTCATGAATGCCATCGTCGCCAAAAATCTTGAAAAAACCTACAAAGTCTATCAAAAAAAAGAGGGTGTATTCGCTTCACTCAAAGGACTCTGGCGACGCGATTACAAAACCGTGCATGCCGTCTCTGATGTGAGTTTTTCTATTGAACAAGGTGAAATCGTTGCCTTTCTCGGCCCGAATGGAGCCGGAAAAACCACTACTCTCAAACTCTTATCCGGACTCATTTTTCCCTCAGCCGGCGAAGCAACCGTTTTGGGACATATCCCCTGGAAGCGTGAGAATGAATACCGACGCCGGTTTTCATTGGTCATGGGACAAAAAAATCAACTCTGGTGGGATCTGCCTGCACAGGAATCGTTTCGGCTGCACAAGGAAATTTACCGGATTGATCCGCAACAATATACACGCCGCATTGATGAATTGACGAGCCTCCTGGAAGTAAAACATTTAATCGGTCAGCCGGTCAGAGAACTTTCACTGGGAGAACGGATGCGGATGGAACTCATCGCTGCATTGCTTCATAAACCCGACGTCTTACTTCTCGATGAACCGACGATCGGCCTGGATGTGGTTTCGCAAAGGCGCGTTCAAGAATTCCTGAAATATTATCAGGTCAAACAGAAAACGACAGTCGTTCTTACCAGCCACTATATGAAAGATGTCGAAGCACTTTGCAAACGCGCCATTATCATCAATCAGGGCCGCATCAAACACGATGGCCCGCTGAGTGATATACTCGATAAGTTCAGTAACTACAAAATCATGGACGTCCAGTTTGACGGCGATGATATGCCACCAGACTTTTCACAATGGGGAGAAGTCATTGAGCAGGAAGCTCCGCATGTTAAACTGAAAGTCCCACGAAATAAAATTCCGGAAATCCTCTCAAGCCTGCTTTCCAAATATCGTATTCTGGATGTCGGCGTGCAGGAAAGACCTTTGGAAGAGGTGATCTCGGAAGTTTTCACCGAACAAAAAAATGAAATGGCTCAATCCCAGGACAGGGAGAGTATGCTGAAATCAACAACCGATTAAACTCAGTCTCTCTTGGAATTGATTGGTTGGTTTTTCTAACACCGTCTTTTGAATACATCATTTCGATATTAGACATATGATCGCCAGACTGCGAACCAATTGGATTATTTTAAAGACGTCTGTGGAAGAACGCCTCGTCTACCGTGGAGATTTTGTCTTTGCCACTTTAATTCGCTTTCTTCCGATAGTAACTCAAATTTTTCTATGGGGAGCCATCTATGGAATTCATACCACCTCACCCCTCAAATCCATCAAAGGTTACAGTTATCAGGAAATGGTTGCATACTATTTGCTGGTAATGGTCGGACGGGCATTCTCCAGTATGCCGGGACTGGCAAATGGAATTGCCAACGATGTGCGGGATGGCACTATCAAAAAATATCTGGTTCAACCCATCGATATGCTGGGATATCTATTTTGGGCACGCGTGGCTCATAAACTGGTTTATTATCTGGTAGCGATCGGCCCGTTTATTCTCGTTTTTTATCTCTGCCGCGATTACTTCGCCGGCTGGCCTGATGCCTTTACCATTACCGCCTGGATTCTATCTCTGATTATGGCATTCCTGGTTGGTTTTTTGATCGAATCACTGATTGGGTTAATCGCGTTCTGGTTTCTGGAAGTCAGCTCACTCATCTTTATTTACATGATGCTGAACTACTTTCTTTCCGGACATATGATTCCGCTCGACCTGTTCCCGGAACCGCTCAGCCAATGGATGCAAATGCTGCCTTTTAAATACCTCGCTTATTTTCCGGGAACAGTCATTCTTGGAAAGTATTCCCATCAAGAACTGATTTTCGAATTGTCCATTGAAGTCGTCTGGATTATCGTCCTGTTTTCATTAAACCGCATCGCATTTCAACAGGGAACCAGGCGCTACAGTGCCTTTGGTGGATAATGCGGCAAATCAAGGCCGTTCGTCACCTGAAATCAGCGGATTTCAACCTGAAACACTCCGCGATCAGGTCCTCTGAAGCGACTTGGCGGTAAACTTTCATCGTTCTCCCTTAGACGAATGAGAGCCTGTCTGCTAGAATAAAAGCAAAGAACCTAGTGTACCTTCGTAAACAGATGAGCTTACAGAATGAAATTTTCGTCTCTTGCCAAGTTGACGAACTTCAATCCGTTGAGTGTTGTCTACAGATTGTTCCCACTTGCTGCTCTGAGTAACAAGAATCCAAAGTCGTGGAACGTCTTCCCCCGGTAGGGATTTCCGAAGAACAGACACTCATTCGAAAAATGAGCTGATAAACAGTTCAATTTTAAAAAATTACGATAGTTACTAATTACCACAATCGACCTCAACCTTAATATAAAAATCAAATGTCTATTACACCCATTGTGCCCGGTAATGAAGAGGAGCCCATTTACAATCGGCTGTTCTGGCTCTGCTACCTGGCCAATGTCATATTAGTCACCGCAAACGCCCTCACGTTTCGATTTGCTGATCTGATTACCTATCTGGGTGGAACCGAAGAACTTGTCGGCGACATTGTAAGTTGTGGTGTTCTAGTAGCACTGGTTGCCCGCTTCTTCCTCGGACAGGGCATCGACCGTTATGGAGTCAGACGACTCTGGGCCATTTCTGCCGTCATATTTGTGATCGGCGCCGCTGGTCTGGCATTCAGTAGATCATTGGGTTGGGAAATCTTTGCTTTCAGAACGTTTTTTGCGACGGGAATTGCAGGCATGTTTACCTGCTCTGTCGTCCATATTCAGCAACGAGTCCCCCACCACCGAAGAACGGAGGTCATTGGAAGCCTGGGAAGCAGTGGCTTCGTCGGTATGATCCTGGGAACTCAGGTCAGTGATTTTATGCTCAAATGGTTACCTCCCGGAAATGACCAGTTTTACGCCTTGTTTGGCATCCCTGCGCTTTTAGGAGTATTTTACTTTGCCATCGTCCTTGCCGTAACTCGTAATGATGTTCATCGCAGGCCCCGAGTCACACCAGCCGCTCATCAGTTGCTGTTCCGCTATTGGCCTGGTCAGGTCGTGATTGTCGCCATCATGATGGGACTTAGTTTTACGGTCGTCAGTGTCTTTTTAACCCGGTTTGTCACTCAACGTGAGCTGGGAGGAATTGGGACGTTCTTTGCCGGGTATGCCATCTCTGCTTTTCTGATTCGAATCCTGACCAGACGCTGGGGCGAAACTGTAGGACGCAATAAAATGATTACGATGGGGCTGATGGGCCACGCCATTGGCCATCTCATCCTCCCCTCCATCACACAGGAATGGCAATTAATTGGCCCTTCTATTTTGTGTGGTTTTGGGCATGCACTGCTCTTTCCGGCTGTCGTTTCACTCGGAACGGAATCGTTTCCCAAGCACTATCGAGGTACGGGCACCACCATTGTTCTCGGATTCTTCGACGCGGGAGCCATCATCTTTGCCCCCATTCTAGGAAGCATTATCGACAAATGGGGCATCGTTCCCATGTTTTATACGTCGGCCGCTGTGATGACTCTCACAGCGTCAGTTTATACCGTCACCGCCAACCACGGCATCAGCAAAGACATGGCCGACGTGCCACAAGAACTTTGCGTCTCGCTCGAAGAAGCCATCGATTAATGAATACTAGAGGAATCTACGCGAGATAACCCTCAGATTCTTCTAATCTGACTACGTTAACGAATGGCACCCTCTTCGAGATCTTGGACCACTTCCGCCAAAACTGCAGGATCTGCAGATTTCAGGACATGATCAATCCGAGAAGCGGGAACCTCTAATCGTTCCATGATATCTCGGGCCCTTTCCCAAAGCTTGTCTTTCTTCTTACCCTCTGCCAGAAACAGGTTGGTACAGAGTTCTGAAAGCTTTTGTTGATCGATCGAGCCACGATTATCATAGTAGCGTTTGATCACATCCTTCTGGTAATTTGAATAATCGGCCATTTTGAGAGGCGTTACTCCTGAGATCGGTTTATGAATATTGATAAGATAGAGTAGTAAATCCCTGATAGGCAGGGTAGTGAAAATATTTATCGGTTTGAAAGATCAATACACTGACTAGAATATTGACTCAGCCCATTCAATTTGGAAAATGGATATATTGATCCGATAAAGAATGGGACGAAGATAATCAAGCACACAAAGTTTAGACTAAGAAGTTTAGACTAAAAAAATGAGTAACGGTTAGGGTTGTGATTGTATCATCAAATATCATTGCAATCACTTCAGATCTTCTATTAGGCATATTGTTTCTAAATAGTCTGTTTTACAAAAATAAAGTGCTTAAGATTTCGTGATGACAAGACTTAATACAGACATTGATCAAAATGGACGACATTATTGATTAGTTGACTCGCATATTTTCTGTGAGTAATATTTTATCTAATTCGAATTGCATTCATCGTAGCAACTACGAGTTACAAAAAACTGTCTCAATACTAAAAATTGCTTGTTGTAAGAAAGACCGGAGTAAAATCGTGTCTGTCACACAATTCACTGAACAGGAAAT
>NZ_CALEMX010000603.1 GCF_937910335.1 uncultured Gimesia sp.
TTCTGGATATCAGTCTATGAAGTGCCCTTCGCTCCTTGGACCGACTTCAATAACACCATCGTAATGGGAAGTCTGATCCTGGGGTTATTAATGTTCTACCCGGTTTTCCGAATCTCAAATCCACAGTTTGAAAAGTACACACCTCTGCTTACACATAAATTGAAAAAATATCGAATCGTGCAACTTCTCTGGGGTACACAAGTGGGCGCGATCGTAGGGGAAGTTTCATGAAGTGGAATTACCTGCTGCCTCGTTTCGCACTGGCTGCTATTATCTGGACCTTTTTTGCCTTCGCCTTTGATCCTCTGGTCCGTATGAGTTTAGTGAGAACAGGACAATCGCTTACTGGAGCCGAAGTCGATGTCTTAAGTCTACAAACAGGGTTCTTTCCACCGTCTATCAAAACTGGGCCCGTCAGAATTGCCAGTCATTCCAATGACAAACGCAATCTGGTTTCATTTGATCAAATCAAAATGAAATTGTCCGGCAAACCTTTAATGTATCGCAATTTGATTGTAGAGGAAGCAACAGTCTCGGGGATGGAATTTGATTCGCCCCGATCTGATTACGATCATCAGTCAGAAAATACTTCAGATAAACAGGACAACGGATTTCAGTTCAGCCCCCAACTCTTTCGTCAAACATCAAAAGAACTGGGGAACTCCTGGTTGAGTGTCTTGAAAAAATCAGCAGTCGAAGAGTTAGACCCAAATCGTCTGGAAACAGTGCGTGTTTCAAAAACGATTCAACAGGAGTGGAAGCAGCGCTTTGCACAATACGATACTCGGCTGAAACAAGTCAAACAGGAAGTAGATTCGGTACAAAATAACGTTAAAAATGCGGCAGGAAAGACGATTGATAAAATCAGAACTTATACTCAGTCAGCCGAGCGTGTAGATATACTTGTCAGAGCCGGAAAACAGATCCGTAAAGATCTGAAAACACTCCCTCAGATTGCGCAACAGGATTACAAACGAATCGATCAGGCGAAAGAGCATGATTTAGCAAACCTCGACCAGCTGGTAGAGTCTGTTTCACCTGATCCACAAAAAATTCTGCATGCGTTAATAGGCGAAAACCTGTCCCAGCAACTGGAACAGGTCTTTGGCTGGTCGAACTTGATGCTTCAATCCGTTAAAACTCTCCGAGATGAGCAGGAACCTGAACGAATTAAGGGAGAATGGATCAATTTTCGACGTGATTCCAGTTCGCCGGACGCTCTGTTTAAAAAGATCCGTTTAACAGGTGTAGCGCGAGTCGATCAACTGAAGTACCCTTTTATCGGGACCATCAAAGAACTTTCCTCATCTCCTAGTACATATAGAAAACCGATTGTTCTCCAGGCCCAGATCGAGGCTGAGGCCGACATCAAATTTGCGGGAGAACTTAAGTTTTATGAAGACAATCCCACTCACGATTTTGTCGTTTTGTTCAAACTGCCTCATCAGAAAAAAATCACAATTGAGAATTCTGAACAGCTTTCGCTGGATTTGATTGCAGAACATACAGAATGCAAATCACAGCTTTCCTTTAGAGAACATGATTTTCAATGTCAGCTTGTATTTACCCAGACTCCTGTTCGTTTTCAAGTTGCAGCATCCCAATCTGAGTATCAGTCAATGGCAAGTATTTTGGGTCAGACACTCGCTTCCATCGATTCGATTTCTGCAACACTACACTGTTCCGGTTCTTATGAACGACCTGAATGGAGAATGGAGTCAGAATTAGGAGAGAAAATCGCGCGTGGCTTGCATCTGGCATTTCAAGCTGAAATTTCAAGACAAAAACAAAAAATGTTTCAGCAAGTTGAACAGTTAGCAAGTCAGGAACGCGAAAAGCTGATTCAAAAACTCAACATCCAATATTCCGAGGTACTTGCCCACCTTGAAGAGGAAGAAGCCAAAGTACAGGCGGTGATTCAAAAAGTCTCGAACCGCCCTTTGGATATTCGCAGATTGCTCCGTTAGCAGAACCGCATACTGGTTTAATACCGTCTCGTTTTAGCGATCTCAAGGCACTGATTCTTCTGAATTGGTTGAATTCCTCTTGATTTCTCTCGATTTGTGATATCATTTATAGACAGGGAACGGAGTGCAATGCAGGAAGCTTATATTTGCCTTTATTTTGCCTTTTCTGGCTGCTACCCTCCTGTCCACTGATCGTAATTGTTCAGAATCACATCATTACTTTTCAATCATTTCAGCTTTTCAAAGTCGGAAAATTGAGGTCGTAGAGTCAATCGAGAAGAAACTTGGCTTTCTTGTTTGAGATCATAGAGAAACACTTGACTTAAACAATTTACGATACAAAACTCGGTATTGAGTTTAAACAGTCAAACACTCGGATTTCGAGTGGTTTATTGCGTGTGTCTGAAATGTCATATGTAATTATTCAAGTCGGGAGTCCTATATGACGATCGTGGCAGTGAATGCGCAGGCACCTATCTCTTCAGGAGAAATTCCTACCACAGACCCTCGACGAACAACTGACGTTGATCAGAAACAACAGCAAGTAGTTGATTTTCTGGAACAAAATCAACTCGATGCATTGCTCCTGCAGTCACCTGAAAATATCGCTTGGTTCACAACCGGAGCCGATTTGACGCGTTCTGGATCACGGGACAGTTGCGCTGCAGTCTTTATCACACAAGACGCCAGACTGATAGCCTGTAGTAATGTAGATGCGAATCAAATCTTTGACCGGGCGCTTCCCGGACTTGGCTTCCAGATTAAAACCCGACCGTGGTACGAGCCTTTATCGCAATTGGTCACGGATCTCTGCAAGGGCAGAAAGGTGGCCAGTGATAGCGGTATTGAACAGACAAGAAACGTTTCTGAAGAATTAAAGTCGATGCGATTCCCATTTAGCGAATTAGAAAGCGTGCGTATGCGCGATCTGGGAAAGCTTGTGGCGCACGCAGTGGAAGCCACTGCCAGACGGGTAGAACATGGTCTGACAGAGCAGGAAATAGCAGGGAGCCTGTCACATCGGCTGTTGAAGCATGGAGTTCTTCCCAAACGACTGCAGGTCATGGTTGACGGTCAAAGTATTCGTTACCGCCACTGGAGCTATGGTGAAGATCGTCTGGAACGCTATTGTGTGATATCTGCCGTGGGGTCACAACATGGACTATATGCATCGGCTACGCGAACTGTTTCACTGGGAAAGCCACCATCAAGTTTTATAAAGTCACATCATCTGGCATTGTTAATGCAGGCGACAGGCATGTATTTTTCCCAACCAGACTGGGCTTTGTTCGATACCTGGAACCGTGTCAAAAGAATCTATGAAAAATACCATTGTGCTGATGAATGGCAGCACGCCGATCAGGCTGACATCATGGGATACCTGCCCGAGGAAACCTCAATATTGATGAATAGTGAATTCAAATTCTCGCCGGGTATGGCTGCGTGCTGGCATCCTTCAGTAGGGCCGGCAATGACAGGTGATACGATACTGATAGAGCAGGATCAGACAATTCTGATCACTCCTATGGGACAATGGCCAGCAGCAAAAATTATGGTAAAAGAACATCAAATCGCTTTGCCCGATATTCTAATCCTACCCGACTGAAGAAGGGACTGAGTATTTTCAAGTTTGATGAAATTCATGAAACAAAAAAGTTTCTTTCATTCAGTTCGTTTCTCACTTGTTAAATACTCTCAATCGAATCAAGATAATTCGTATTCAAAATAACCGGTGAAATTATCTTGTAGGGCATTTCAGGCCTTCATTCTATCTTATTCAGTTTACTGTGATGTCGTTCTCATGGCTGCTTCCGAATCAACTGATCATTCAAACTTGCCGCCTGAAGTTCCTTTGCCTGAAGTTCCTTTGTTAGACATGTTTCCGAAACCTCTGGCGTTATCGGATGATGTATTGCGCATCCGTCACAGAAGAACATCCAGGTTGATTAAAGTTTCCTGGCTTGGAATTTCGGTTCGTTGTTTTGTAATCGTTATGGAATTGATCGGTTTATGGTATCTGGGGCATTCCGTTCTGCTGGTTGATGCGCTGGCAAGTAGTGCGGATGTATTAACATCACTGGCCATATTATTTGCGATCCGAATAGCGGAACAACCACCTGACGAAGACCACCCTTTTGGCCACGGCCGTTATGAACCATTGGCAGGATTTCAGTTGGGGCTGCTGATTCTAGTTGTGGGTACGGGCACTTTTGCATATCAGTTATTTGCCGCCATCAGTCACCCTCAGTCTGAAGTCATAGGCTGGGTCAGTTGGACCATCCCGTTAACTGCTGCTGTACTGCTGGAGATAACGTGTCGTATTGTCCTGAAAATGGCGCGTCAGGAAAAGAGTTCTGCTATGATCGCAGAAGCGTATCACTATCGAGTCGATGCGATCACAAGTTTTGTTGCAGCCTTTGGTTTGATTATCGCCAGTCAAATTCCCGGATATGGTCACTTGATCGATCATATAACGGCAATGATTCTTGCTGTTATTATGGTCTATCTAGGGTGGGTCGCTGCGAGGGAAAATCTAAATGAACTGACAGATAAGGTTCCAAATCAAAATTATTTTGATCAAGTCAAATCTTCAGCTTTGAAAGTAGAGGGGGTTCTGGATGTGGAAAAGGTTCGAATTCAGACTGCTGGCCCGGATGCCCATGTGAATATCGATATTGAAGTCAATCCTGAGGAGACCGTCGATCATGCTCACGTAATTGCACAACAGGTTCGACACAGGATTCAACTCGATTGGCCAACCGTAAGAGAAGTGGTCGTGCACGTGGAGCCCTATTATGAGGCTGATCACTAGAGGGCAATCAAGGAAATCGAAGTGATCTAAAAGCTGCCTTTTTTAGATTTACAGTCAATCAGATGATATTCTGACAAACTTAGAACCGAATAATCACGTCACCGCCCAGCAACACCTGATAATCTGCCTGGCCATTTCGATAAGGCCCCTGGATGTTGAAGAAGGGAGAAGTCGTATCAGACCAGTCAAAGCGGAGTTCTGGTCGAACTGTGACATTCGGGTGCGGACGCCAATTGGCTCCCACTGTGAATTCATAATAATTCCCGCCTGAAGCAAATGCGGGTATTAACTGCGTGACTCGTGAAAAATCTTGATCCCGGAACCATTCAAAGCGGGCGCCCCAGGCAAACGTTTCCGATACATCATAGTACAGGTATTGATTGACTGAGTACCATTTGGCAGGAACGATTTGAAATTGATTATTAATCTGCCCATTATCCTGAATTCCAAAATCACTCTGGAAAACATATGTCAAACAATCGTTTAATTGATGTGATAACACTAAACTGATCAACGTGCGGTTGGTGCTGGGATTGGTTAGAGTGTCCTCATCTCCCGTGGTCATCACAAAATTAGCTGTCGTAGCCTGGTCACTGCTGGTCCATCCGATTCCTGCGAGTAAACTCAGATTGTGATTTGTATTTTCCCATGTATCCCACCCGCGTGTCAGCCCCGCAAGTAATTGCAACTGGTCGTTGACTTGAAATGTTGTGAGGAAACCTGTGTGAGTAAATGGTTCTGCATATTGCATCGTATAAGAGTGTGAATAGAAGAAATTATCCGGAGCTGTGACTTTTTCGTAGCCGATGGGAGTGTAAAAATGTCCTGCTTTTATACTGACGCCAGCCAGCCAGGGAACATAAAACTCGGCATAGAGCTGAGGCATTGCCAGGCCATACATGGCATAGGTATTGAGTCCATTTCGTCTCGGTCCATCCGAGCTATTCCAGCGAGCTGAACCATTGGTGTGTGTTTCCAGTCCGGTCGCTGTAGTGTAAAAATAATCAGTACCGTAGAGCAGATCTGCGCGGAATCCCCAGTCCAGTTCATCGCCACCAAAATCGACAGGACGTTCCATGAACAGATAAAGCTGATTCATCTGATATTCATTTGAGCGATCATTAAATGTGACCGGGAGATTGAAATTATTGGAAGGCTTTTGAAAATTCCCGGTAAATCCCTGGTCGATCCAGCCACCGACTCTGACTCGTTCAGAGTTCATGGAGGGGTAAACAGGCGAATTTTGCATCAGAAACTGTTCAAGAAAATTACTGCACTGCGATTCAGGTAAGCAAATCGAATCAATGCAATGATCGGCATCATTATTTACTGTATCGTAGTCAGATGAGTCCGACACATTCAAAGAGACAGGTTGGTAAAGACTTTGATCTTCAGCCAGAAAGGAATTCTCAAAGTCTGAATTTCCCAGCCGGTCTGTCTGCGCGAAAAGGAGGCCGGGAATACTCAGGATCAGGCCAACCACAATACATTGTGAGATTATTTTCATCCGCATTTGATTCCAACTCGTGCGATAACATGGCTATTAAACTGCGAATCTTATGTTCACATATCGCTGAAAAAGGCTTTCACCAGACACAATCTGAAGGTGGTGGAAGGGTTCTTCTATCTCTCTTTTTCGGCTGGGTAGAATTGGGAGACATATGCTAATTATTCGTAAAGTGATTACTTCACTCGGATTTCGCAGTTTAAACGTTAACCTCAACTACTATCGTCTCAATCTGTGAATGGTCACTATTTTAACATGTAGGTCGATGTTGACTTGATTGAAATACGATTTTGTTCACCAAACACACACCAGAACTCAGGTATCATTTGTAATGGAAATTGTACATTACATTTTACAAAAATGTTTCCTAAGTTAAACAATTGCGTTGAGTTAAAGCATCATTGTCGCCCATTCCGCTTACTGAACAAGACTGTCACTTTTGTGATGATCTCTATGATGCTCCTATAACCTGAACGGGATGTCTCAAACAACGTAAATTGCCTTTATTATTGATTGCAATTGGTTACTGCGTGGGCAAAGATATTTAACAAACTGCATTAATATCTGCATTCTTTAGCCAAAATCGCGTATGCATAGAAGAATATCCTTTGAGCCTACGCGAGGCTTACTGTTAGGTTTAATTCACTTAATCGTCAAAGTAAGTGACTATTCTGACACTAAAATCTAGCCGTTGATGCCAGTTATAAAAAAATTGACCACTATTCAATCAATTACGAGTAAAAATCATTATGAAGAGCCTGAAAAGATTGTTTGGCCGTAAGTCTACTCGAAAAGTCACTCGTCGTTCGCCATTTCGTCTAGCACGCCCCATTGGATATGCAAGTCATGTCGAACGGTTAGAAGATCGAACACTCCTGGCCAGCAATATCCTTGCTTCGCTGGAAAGTTCAGTCAATCAGCCTAACGATACGACAGATCTGGTTTTGAACGTGGGGCCAGGTAGTTCTCCTACACTTGGATTTGAAGTCAAAGCGGCTCCCGGCTCCGTGTTTGATCCTGCAGCGATCCGAATTTTCGACGCCAACGATCCGATGAATACACTCATTCCGGTTAACCTCTCAGAGCATGACCATGCTGGCTCGACGAACTCTTTGGTACTGGCAACCTTATCTCCTGGTGAATACCGAATCGAAGTGCAGGGGCAAAGTTCCGCAATTGGCGGCTTTATTGTGGACGTGTTCCTGCCAGGTGACTCAGATGGCAGTGGCTCCGTCAATGATGACGAATATCGGCATGCTTTAGCCGCCAGCTACCAGCATCTGTTTGGCTATAACCATTTCACAACTCAGCTTCTTGTTCAGCAACTGGGTTTAGATCCCGGCACCAACTTCTATAGACCAGAGATGGATGGTGATATGGACGGTGACGTCGATAACAACGACTTGAGCCTGATGAATGCCAACCGAAATATTCCCACGGTTCAATTTGAATTGATCGGGGATCAGGACGCGCCTCAGATTATCGCTGGTTTGCAGATCGATTCTGGTGTTTCCGATTCGGATGGGATCACCAAAGATTTAACCATCTTAGGGAACATTTCTGATGAAAGCCAAATTACCCAGTTTAAAGTGGGTCTAGATGGTGCCGGGATCGGCAGCTTTGTTGATATCTTCCCACTCATTTCGGGTGGTGCGAATGGTGGTTCATTTACCCTGACCCGTAGCTGGTTACAGACCAATCTGAACGGTGGAAACTCTCTGGAAGGCGGCACTCATACTCTCAGCTTCTTTGCACAAGACGAACATGACAACAATAACATTAATACCTTCTTTGATGTAACGTTTGAACTGGATGCAACTAGTCCCACAC